>JAEWWF010000163.1 GCA_023396465.1 Pseudomonadota bacterium | reverse complement strand
CTCAAGGGCCGGCTGGTGCGTGGTGCCGCCCTCATCACCCCCAACTTGCCGGAGGCGGAGGCGCTACTCGGCCGCCCCATCCGCACCCTGGCCGACATGGAGGCGGCGGCCGACGACCTGCTCGGCCTCGGCGCCGGCGCCGTGCTGCTGAAGGGCGGCCATCTGGCGGCGGACGAACGGCTGATGGACCTGCTGATCACCGCCGACGGCATCACCCGTTTCGAGAGCGGCCGCGTCGACACCACCTCCACCCACGGCACCGGCTGCACGCTCGCTTCCGCCGTGGCCGCCGGCCTCGCCCAGGGGCTCGACCTGGTGGCGGCGGTGAGCCGGGCGCGGGACTACGTGCAGGGCGCCATCCGCTCCGCCCCCGGCTTCGGCAACGGCCACGGGCCGCTCGGCCACGCCCACACGGTGCGACCGTTCGAGCGGCTGTGACGCCGGCGCCGCACCGCCGCCACCTCCTTCTCCTTCTGCCGCGCAAGGACCAGCCATGGCCGACGAACTCTTCCGCGAGGACGCCTACCTGAAGGACTGCGAGGCCACCGTCGCCGACGTGGCAGCCGGCGCGGTGGTGCTCGACCGCACGGTGTTCTACCCCACCGGCGTCGGCCAGCCCGGCGATTGCGGCGTGCTGCGCCTGGGCGAGGGGGCGGAGGTGCGCATCGCCGACACGGTGAAGGACAAGGACAGCGGCGAGATCCTGCACGTCCTTGCCGACGGCGAAACGCCGCCGCCGGTTGGCAGCCGCGTCACCGCCATCATCGACTGGGACCGCCGCCACCGGCTTATGCGGATGCATACCTGCCTGCATCTGTTGTGCGCCCTGGTGCCGGGCGCGGTGACCGGCGGCAGCGTCGGCGACGGCAAGGGGCGGCTTGACTTCGACCTGGAGGAAAGCCCGGACAAGGACGACCTCACCCGCCGCCTCAACGACCTCATCGCCGCCGACACGCCGGTGACCCACCGCTGGATCAGCGAGGAGGAGCTTGCCGCCAACCCTGACATGGTGCGCACCATGTCGGTGAAGCCGCCGAGCGGCGGCGGCCGGGTGCGGGTGATCGACGTCGACGGGGTGGACCTTCAGCCCTGCGGCGGCACCCACGTTGGCCACACCGGCGAGATCGGTCCGGTGGAGGTGACCAAGATCGAGAAGAAGGGCCGCCTCAACCGTCGCATCAACCTGGCTTTCAAGGTTTGACGGCGGGCGCCACGCTGGCATCATCTTCTTCATAAGGATGAGAACCGGCGTGCCGCGCCCGGCATTGATGGCGGTGCGGCCCATCACGGCGGACAGGATGTCCGGCGGGCGGGGTGCGCCTGCTGTCGTATGGAGGCCCTGTGGATCTCGCTGCCCATGCCCCGGCCCTGTTCGTCTTCGCCGTCGTCGTCGTCATTTTCATTGGCTTCATCCGCGAGTGGACCTCGGCCGATATCCTGGCCATGACCGGCGCCGGGGTGCTGATGATCGCCGGGCTGTTCTTCCCCGAACGGCTCATCACCCCCGACGAGATGTTCCAGGTCTTCAGCAACTCCGGCCCCATCACGGTTGGCGCCATGTTCGTGCTCAGCGCCGCCATGCAGCGCACCGGTGTCATTGCCCAACTGGCGGCGCTGGTGACGGCACTGGCGCGGCGGTCGAAGGTGCTGGCGGTGCCGGTGCTGCTGGTCGGGGTGATGGGGGTATCGGCCTTCGTCAACAACACGCCGGTGGTGGTGGTGCTGACGCCGGTGGTGATCGCCCTGGCGCGGTCCATCGGCCGGGCGCCGTCGCAACTGCTAATGCCTTTGTCCTACGCCGCCATAATGGGTGGCATGTGTACGCTGATCGGCACCTCCACCAACCTGCTGGTGGCGGCGACGGCGGAGCGGCGGGGCATGGAGCCCTTCCACATCTTCGAGATCTCGCTGCCGGGCATGGTCATGGGCGCCGCCGGGGTGCTCTACATGCTGCTCATCGGCCGCCGTCTGCTGCCCGATCGGCCGGCTTTCGGCGACCTGCTGGACACCCGCGCCGGCCGCCGCTTCATCACCGAGCTTCTGATCCTGCGGTCCTCCGAACTGGCGGGCAAACCGCTGGAGGCGATCATGGGGCCGGATACGGAAATCGTCGAGCTGATCCGCAACGGCGTGCCCGTCCGGCCCGCCGACAAGGAGACGGACCTGAAGCCCGGCGACCGCATCATCGTTCTGACCACGGCGGCGGAGGCGGTGGGGCTGCGTCAATCGGCCTCGGAACGAGACGGCGATGACGCCACCGAGCGCCCCAATGCCACGGAACGCGCCCGCATCGCCATGAGCGGGCTTGAGACCGTGCGCCAGCACGAGACCACCATCCGCGAGGGCATCGTCGGTCCCAACTCGCGCATCTCCGGGCGGCTGGTGGGGTCGCTCAACCTGCGGCGGCTGTTCGACGTGCGCATTCTGGCGGTGCATCGCCACGGCGACGACATCCTCAGCAACTTCGACCGCCTGCGGCTGGAAACCGGCGACACCCTGCTGCTGGAAGGGCCGCCGGAAGGGCTGAAGCGGCTGTTCGACGCCCGCGACCTGGTGAACCTGAGCGAGCCCGAACTGCGCCGACGGCGGACGGAGCGGGCGCCCATCGCCGTGCTGGCCATCGCCGCCGTGGTGCTGCTGGCCGCCTTCAATGTCATGCCGATCCACGCCGCCGCCCTGCTCGGCGCGGTGGTGGTGGTGGTCACCGGCTGCGTGTCGGCGGAAGAAGCCTATGAAGCCATCGACTGGCGCATCCTGTTCCTCATCTTCGGCATGCTGGCGGTCGGACTCGCCATGGAAAAGAGCCAGGCTGTGACCTTGATGGTTGGCGGCATCACCGAGATCGCTGGCGGCTTTGGCCCTATCGCGGTGCTGGCGGCGCTGTATGTGGTCGGCAGCGTGCTGACTGAGGTGGTGACCAACAATGCCGTCGCCATCGTGCTGACGCCGGTCGCCATCGCGCTCGCCGAGCAAATGGGTGTCGACCCGCGGCCTTTCGTCATCGCCGTGATGTTCGCTGGCAGCGCCAGTTTCGCGACGCCGCTCGGCTATCAGACCAACACCTTTGTCTATGGTGCTGGCAACTACCGCTTTGCCGATTTCATGCGGGTCGGCCTGCCGCTGAACGTGCTGATGGGGGTGCTGGCGGTGGTGCTGATTCCCCTGTTCTGGCCGCTGTGAGCGGCCGTAAGTGGCTCCGTTGACGGCGGCGGGCGGTGCCGCCTAAAGTGCGGCCCCACCCTTGTGGAGCACCACGTCATGACTCTGCCGCCGAAGCCTGCCGTCCGTCCCGCCAATCCGCATTTTTCGTCGGGTCCTTGCGCCAAGCGTCCGGGATGGTCCGTGGCGGTGCTGGAGGGCGCGCTGCTCGGTCGCTCCCACCGGGCCAAGGAAGGCAAGGCGCGGCTGGCGGAGGTGATCGACCGTACCCGCGCCGTTTTGCGCATTCCGGCCGACTGGCGTATCGGCATCGTGCCGGCGTCGGACACCGGCGCCGTCGAGATGGCGTTGTGGAACCTGCTCGGACCGCGCGGCATCGACATGCCGGCGTGGGAAAGCTTCGGCCTGGAGTGGGTCAACGACGTGCTGAAGCAGCTGAAGCTGCCGGACGTGCGGGTGCTGAAAGCCGACTACGGCCGCCTGCCGGACCTCTATCAGGTCGACAGCGACCGCGACGTGGTGTTCACCTGGAACGGCACCACCTCGGGCGTGCGGGTGCCGGAAGCCGGCTGGATCGCCGACGATCGCAAGGGCCTGACCCTGTGCGACGCCACTTCCGCCGCCTTCGCCATGGACCTGCCGTGGCACAAGCTGGACGTGGTGACGTGGTCCTGGCAGAAGGTGCTGGGCGGCGAGGCGCAACATGGCATGCTGGTGTTGAGCCCGCGCGCGGTGGAGCGTCTTGAGAGCTTCGACCCCGGCCGCCCGCTGCCGAAGATCTTCCGTCTGACCAAGGGCGGCACGCTGATCGAAGGTATTTTCGAGGGCGAAACCATCAATACCCCCTCCATGCTGTGCGTCGAGGATGCCCTCGACGGCCTCAAGTGGGCGGAGCAAATCGGCGGCTTGCCGGCGCTCATCGCCCGGTCGGAGGCCAACCTGAAGGCGATCG
>JAEWWF010000142.1 GCA_023396465.1 Pseudomonadota bacterium | reverse complement strand
CCCTCTACCTGCTGCCGGCGCCGGGACTCGCCGCCCAGAGCCTGGCCGCCGCCGCCGGAGCGATGGCCGCCCTCGGCCTGCTGCTCGCCCTCGGCCGGCGCGGCGGCCTGGGGCCGGAGCGCCTGCTGCTGGCCGGCATCGCCCTTGGCGCCTTTGGCAGTTCTGTACTGACGGCGGTGATCGCCACCGGCAGCCCGGAGGGCCTCGCGCTGGTGCGCTGGCTGAGCGGCGCCAACAACGAAGCGACGGCCACCGAAGCGGCCTTCGCCGCCATCGCGGCGGTGGGGCTGGTGGCCGCCGTGGTGCCTTTCGCCGCCGTGTTGCAGGTGATGCCGCTCGGCACCACCACCGCCGCCGCCCTCGGCCTGCGGGTGGAGCGCTGGCGCGGGGCGCTGATCGTGCTGGCTGGACTGCTGACCGCCATCGCCGCCCTGTTCGTCGGCCCGCTCAGCTTCATCGGCCTGATCGCCCCGCATCTGGCGCGGCTGGCCGGATTGCCGCGGGTGCTGCCGCATCTGGCCGGATCGGTGCTGATCGGCGCCCTGTTGATGGTGGTGTCGGACTGGCTGGCCCGCACCGTCGCCTTCCCCTACCAACTGCCACTCGGCCTGTTCGCGTCGCTGCTGGGCGGGGCATACCTTGTCTGGTTGCTTGGCCGCAGCCAGCCGCGCAGCCGTTGATTGCCGCCGCCTTTTCCCTCGCCCCGTTGCCCCATAGAGAAAGCCCCATGCTGACCCGCTTCTTCTCCTACTATCGCCCCCACATGGGCCTGCTGTGGCTGGACATCGTCTGCGCCGTGTTCGCCGGCCTGCTGGAACTCGGCTTCCCCATGGCCATCCGCGCCTTCGTCGACGACCTGCTGCCGACCGGTGAATGGGCGCTGATCGTGCTGGCGGCAGTGGCGCTGCTGGTGGTCTACATGGCGACCACCGGCCTCAACGCCGTGGTGATCTACTGGGGCCACAAGCTGGGTGTGCTGATCGAAACCGAGATGCGCGCCAAAAGCTTCGCCCACCTGCAAAAGCTGTCGTTCCGCTTCTACGACAACAACAAGACCGGCCATCTGGTCGGCCGTGTCACCAAGGATCTGGAGGAAATCGGCGAGATCGCCCACCACGGGCCGGAAGACCTGCTGATCGCGGTCATGACCTTCATCGGTGCCTTCGCGCTGATGCTGTCCATCCATGTGCCGCTGGCGCTGATCACCGGCGCCATCGTGCCGGTGGTGGCGTGGGTGACCAGCCACTACGGCGGCAGCATGACCCGCAACTGGCAGGAACTCTACGGCCGGGTCGGCGACTTCAACGTCCGTATCGAGGAAAACGTCGGCGGCATGCGCGTTGTGCAGGCCTTCACCAACGAGGACCACGAACGCCGCCTGTTCGCCCACAACAACACCGCCTACATGCGGACCAAGCTGGCCGCCTACCGCATCATGGCCATGTCGACCTCGCTCAGCTACGTCAGCATGCGGCTGATCCTGATCGTGGTGATCCTGTGCGGCGCCCATTTCGTGCTGCAAGAGGAACTCACCCACGGCGGTTTCTTCGGCTTCCTGCTGTTGGTCGGCGTGTTCTTCCGCCCGATCGAGAAGATCAACGCCGTCATCGAGACCTACCCCAAGGGCATCGCCGGTTTCCGCCGCTACATGGACCTGATGGATACCGAGCCCGACGTCGCCGACCGCCCCGCCGCCCGTCCGGCGCCGCCGGTGCGCGGTGACATCCGGTTCCGCGACGTGCGGTTCGGGTACGAAGGCAGTGATCTCATCCTCGACGGCCTGTCGCTCGACATCCGGGCCGGCGAGATGGTGGCGCTGGTGGGCCCGTCGGGGGCGGGCAAGACCACCATCTGCTCGCTGCTGCCGCGCTTCTACGATGTGCAGGACGGGGCCATCACCATCGACGGCATCGACATCCGCGACATGACCCTGACCTCGTTGCGCGGCCAGATCGGCATCGTGCAGCAGGACGTGTTCCTGTTCGGCGACACCATCCGCGCCAATATCGCCTACGGCCGCCTCGACGCCCGCGACGACGAGATCATGGAAGCCGCCCGCCGCGCCCGCCTGAGCGAGCTGATCGCCAGCCTGCCGCAGGGCCTCGACACCCTGATCGGCGAGCGCGGGGTGAAGCTGTCCGGCGGCCAGAAGCAGCGCCTGTCCATCGCCCGCATGTTCCTGAAGAACCCGGCTATCCTGATCCTGGACGAGGCCACCTCGGCCCTGGACGTGCAGACGGAGCGGGAAATCCAGCAGTCGCTGGCGGAACTGGCCAAGGGCCGCACGACGCTGGTCATCGCCCACCGCCTGGCCACCATCCGCGACGCTGACCAGATCCTGGAGATCACCGGCAAGGGCAGCGTGCGGCCCTGGCGCTACGACGACCTGATGGCCCGCGATGCCGCTTCCGGCTGAGGCTGAGGCAGGGGCAGGGCGGCCCTAGGCCAGCACCTGACTGACTGGCGTCTGATAGACGCTGCTGAAATAGGTGCGGAACAGGCGCATGGCGGGGGTCAGTTCCACCCCCTGCCGCCACGCCAGGCCGACGTTCATGGACGGCACCGGCTGGGCGAGGACGGCCGTCTCGATGCGGCGGCCTTCCAGCGACCACGGGCGATAGACCATGTCCGACAGGATGGTCACGCCCTGGCCGTTGGCGACCATCGACCGCACCGCCTCGATGGACGAGGTGCGCAGGCGGATTTGCGGCTGGTAGGGGGTGGTGTTCCAATAGCGCAGCGCCGAATGCGCCGCTTCATCCACCGTCAGCATGATGTAGGGTTGGTCCGCGACCTCCTTCAGTCCCACCGAATCGCGCTCCAGCAACGGATGACCGGCCGGCAGCCACAGGCGGCGCTGGCTGCTCATCAGGGTTTCGGTGGCGATTTCGGGGTTGGCGATGTTGGACGTCAGCACCACCGCCATGTCGAAGCGGTTGGTGACCAGCCCGTCCTCGATCATTTCGCGGCTGAGTTCGTACAACTGGATGCGCAGGTCGGGATAGCGCCGCTCCAGCCGCTCCAGATGCTGTGGCAGGAAATAGCCGAGCACCGTGTAGCTGGCCGCCACCGACAGGGTGCCGGCGACGTCGTGGGCGCCCGAGTCCAGGTGCAGCGCCTCCTCCACGCTCGCCAGGATGCGGTGAGCGGAGGCCAGGAAGCGGCGGCCGGCTTCCGTCAGGTGCATGCCCTGGGCGGTGCGGTCGAACAGGCGGGCGCCGGTTTCGGTCTCCAGATCCTTGATGGCGGCGGTGATGGCCGATTGCGAGATGGATAACTCCTTGGCCGCCCGCGACACCTGCCCGAGATTGGCCGTCGCCACGAAGTATTTGATATGGCGGAAGTTGAGCGCCATCGCGTCCGCATCCTTCTGTTTTTCCGAACGGGCCTAGCAATAAAATCTGGATGGTCGCCGCGAAAGTGGGCAGGTCCGAGAGGAGAATGGCGAAAAGACAGGGTATTGCCGGTGCTGCCTCATCGCCAGCAATTAAGTTTTCCAGATAATGGTGCAGCCGAAAATAGAATTTGTCAAAGCCGTGTCGCTCCCGCAGCCTTGACGGTGAAGCAAGGCCCGGCGCGATGCCCGCCGGCCCCGCCTGAACAAGGGAGAAACGGACCGTGGCAGCCAGACTCGTCGATCTGAACTGTGACCTCGGCGAAGGCTTCGGCCAGTGGACGCTGGAGGCTTCCGACGACGACCTCATGGACCTCATCAGCTCCGCCAACGTCGCCACCGGCTTCCATGCCGGCGATCCCAACCTGATGGATCGGGTGGTGCGGTTGGCGGTGGAGCGCGGCGTCGCCCTCGGCGCCCATCCCGGCTATCGCGATCTGCAAGGGTTTGGCCGGCGGGTCATCCAGGCGCGGCCGGAGGAACTGGTCAACGACATCCTGTATCAGCTCGGCGCGCTGCGTGAATTTGCCCGCCGCCACGGCGTCCGGCTGCAACACGTCAAGCCGCACGGCGCCCTCTACATGGAAGTGGCGCGCGACGAGACGCTGTCCGAACAGCTGGTCGAGGCGCTGCTGAAGTCGAGCCCGGAGACCTTCCTGTTCTGCATGGACGTCTCCAAGACCTATGCCATCGCCCGTGCCGCCGGTCTGCCGGTGGTGCGCGAGTTCTACGCCGACCGCGACTATGACCGCAGCGGCTCCATCGTCTTCGCCCGCCGCATGCGGCCGCTCGACCCGCAGGAGGTCGCCGACAAGTGCGTCCGCGCCTGCCTGGACGGCAAGGTCCGCACGGTGGAGGGCGACGACATCGACATCGACTTCGACTCCATCTGCTTCCACTCCGACACCCCCGGCGCCCTGCGCATCGGCACCACCCTGCGGGCGGCGCTGATCGACAACGGCATCCGCATCGCCTCGGCGGCGGAAGTGATGGCGCAGGCCGGCGGCGGCAGCCGCTGACCGCCGCCGTGGACGAGTTACCGAACAGGGATAGACGCACAACAACGGAGAGGCCCCGATGCCCGAGATTCGTTCCCCGCTGCCCGGCACCTTCTACCGCGCCGCCGCCCCCGGCGAGCCGCCGTTCAAGAAAGAAGGCGATACGGTCGCCGTCGGCGACGTCATCGGTCTGGTGGAGGTGATGAAGTCCTTTATGGAAGTGAAGGCGGACGCCGCCGGCACCATCGCCCGCTTCCTGGTGGAGAACGAGCAGCCGGTCACCGCCGGCGCCGTCCTGGCCGAGCTGGAAGGGTGAGGCCGATGGCGATCCGTCGGCTGTTCATCGCCAACCGCGGCGAAATCGCCGTGCGGGTGGTGCGCTCCGCCAAGGCGCTGGGGATCGAGACGGTGCAGGCCCATTCCGAGGCCGATGCCGACATGCTCGCCGTGCGCCTGGCCGACCGCGCCGTCTGCATCGGCCCCGCCGCCGCCAAGTACTCCTACCTCAACATCGACGCCGTGGTGGGGGCCGCCCGTGAGGCCGGCTGTGATGCCGTCCATCCCGGCTACGGCTTCCTGGCCGAAAACGCCGCCTTCGCCGAGGCGGTGGAAGCGGCCGGCATGATCTTCGTCGGTCCGTCGCCCGACACCATCCGCACCATGGGCGACAAGGCCGCCGCCCGCGCCGCCGCCATCGCCGCCGGCGTGCCGGTGGTCCCCGGCTCCGACGGGCGGCTGGCCGACGTGGCGGCGGCGGTGGAGGCGGCCGAGGCCATCGGCTACCCGGTGATGATCAAGGCCGCCGCCGGTGGTGGCGGGCGCGGCATCCGCGTCGCCGACAGCGCCGACGACCTGCGCCGGCTGGTGCCGCAGGCCCAGGCCGAGGCGCAGGCCGCCTTCGGTGACGGCGGTTTCTACCTGGAGCGGGTGGTACGCGATGCCCGCCACATCGAGGTGCAGATCGTCGGCGACGGCAGCCGCGCCGTCCATTGCTTCGAGCGCGAATGCTCGCTCCAGCGCCGCCGCCAGAAGGTGTGGGAGGAAGCGCCCGCCGCCTGCCTCGACGACGCCACCCGCGCCGAACTGTGCCGCTCCGCCGTCGCCCTGGCGGAAAGCGTCGGCTATCGCGGCGCCGGCACGCTGGAATACCTCTACGAGCCGGCGACGGGCGCCTTCTTCTTCATCGAGATGAACACCCGCATCCAGGTAGAACACCCGGTGACCGAGATGGTGACCGGCGTCGACCTGATCGCCGAGATGATCCGGGTTGCCGGCGGCGCCCCGCTGTCGCTGCGGCAGGAGGACATCCGCCTCACCGGCCATGCGGTGGAGGTGCGCATCAACGCCGAGGACCCGGCCAACAACTTCATGCCGTTCCCGGGCGTGGTCGGGGCGCTCTCCATCCCGGAAGGCGAGGGCCTGCGCTTCGACGGCATGATCTACGAGGGCTATGCCATCCCGCCCTTCTATGACTCGCTGCTCGGCAAGCTGATCGTCCACGGCCCCGACCGCGCGGCGGCCATCGACCGGCTGGCGGCGGCGCTGCGCACCCTGCGGGTGGACGGGGTGAAGACCACCGCCCCGCTGCATGTCGCCCTGGCCGCCGATCCGGCGGTGCGGGCCGGCGACTTCCATACCCAGTTCCTCGAACCCTGGCTCGCGGGCCGCAGCCTGGCTGCCGAATAGGGAGGACCGGATGAAAACGCGTTACTCGTTCGGAGGCGATGAGCACATCTTCGTCGAAATGGACGAAGAGATGTCGCTGGACGCCTTCTTCAAGAGCCTGTCCATGACCGAGGCGGTGCGGGCCGCCGACATTCCCGGCGTGACCGAGGTGTGCCCGGCCAACGCCAGCTTCCAGGTCAAGTTCGACCCCGACCGCATCGCGCCGGACGCCCTGCTGGCCGAGCTGAAGGCGCTGGAACACGCCGCCGAGGCGGGCGAGAAGCGCATCAATACCCGCATCATCGAGGTGCCGGTGTTCTACCGCGACCCGTGGACGCACGAGACCCTGATGCGCTTCCGTGAGCGTCATCAGGATCCCAGCGGATCGGACCTTGATTACGCCGCCCGCATCAACGGTTACGCGACGGTGGAGGACTTCATCACCGCCCACCACGCCACGCCATGGTTCGTATCCATGGTCGGCTTCGTGGCCGGCCTGCCGTTCCTCTATCAGCTGGTCGACCGCGACAAGCAGATCCAGGTGCCCAAGTACCTGCGGCCGCGCACCGACACCCCGAAGCAGACGGTCGGCCATGGCGGTTGCTTCGCTTGCATCTACTCGGTGCGCGGGGCCGGCGGCTACCAGATGTTCGGCATCACTCCGGTGCCGATCTACGACCCGACCCAGACCGTCGCCCACCTGCGGGACTTCATGGTGTTCTTCCGCCCGGGCGACATCGTGAAGTGGAAGCCCATCGACGCGGCCGAATACGACGCCATCACCGCCGACGTGGCGGCGGGGCGGTACGAGCCGCGCATCCGCGAGGTCACCTTCGACCTCGACGCCTTCAAGGCGGACATGGACGGCACCAACGCGCGGCTGATGGAGGCTCTCTATGGCGTTTAAGGTCATTTCTCCGGGCCTGCTGACGACGGTGCAGGACCTTGGCCGCCCCGGCTACTTCCACCTCGGCATTCCCATGTCCGGCGCCATGGACCGCTTCGCCCTGCGCGCCGCCAACCTGCTGGTCGGCAACGAGGAAGGCGCCGCCGGCCTGGAAGCGGTGTTCATGGGCCCGCAGCTGGAGTTCGAGGTCGATTGCATGGTCGCCGTCACCGGCGCCGACATGCCGCCGCGCGTCGACGGCCAGCATGTGGAGACCTGGACCGCCTTCAAGGTCAAGGCCGGACAGACGCTCACCTTCGACTACTTGCGCGGCGGCGCCCGCGCCTACATCGCCATCTCCGGCGGCATCGACACGCCGCCGGCGCTCGGCAGCCGCTCCACCTATGCCATCGGCGCCCTCGGCGGCTATCACGGCCGCGCCCTGGCGGTGGGGGACGTGGTGCCGCTCGGCCGGGGCGGGGCGGTGAAGGAAGGCCGCACCCTGGCGCCGGCCCTGCGCCGCCTGCCGGGATCGCCGGCGGAACTGCGGGTGCTGCCGGGGCTGTTCTGGCGCCTCATCACCGAACAGGCCGGCCGCAACTTCTTCGATGACGAGTGGAAGGTGGCGCCGGAGGCCGACCGCATGGGCTACCGCTTCCGCGGCGGCCGTTCCATCGAGTTCGAGCCGCGCGAGCAGCCCTTCGGCGCCGGATCGGACCCTTCCAACATCGTCGACGGCTGCTATTCCTACGGCTCCATCCAGGTGCCGGGCGGGTCGGAGCCCATCGTCCTGCACCGCGATGCGGTGTCGGGCGGCGGCTACTTCACCCTCGGCGCCGTGATCTCGGCCGACATGGACCTGATCGGCCAGTTGCAGCCCCATACGCCGGTCCGCTTCGTGCGGGTCGACATGGACGCGGCGATGACGGCCCGCCACGACCGCGCCGCCCTGCTGGCGAAGGTGCGCGACGCCCTGGCATGAGCCAGGGCGCCCGCCCGCCGCCGGCCACCGGGGCGGGTGACATGACAAGAAAAGATCGAACAGACCCTACAGGACAGTGGAGGCACCACATGAAGACCCTTGCGCTTGCCCTGACGCTGACGACGGCCCTGACCGGCGGTGCTCTCGCCGCCGACTGGTTCCCGTACCCGGCCCAGGAAACCGTTCCCGCCTTCGCCGCCGACGGCGAGATGCGGCCGGTGGAGTATTCGCCACTCGCCAAGGCGTCGAAGGACTGGGACATCTGCGTCTCCTTCCCGCACATGAAGGACGCCTACTGGCTTGGCGTGAACTACGGTGTCGCCGAGGAAGCCAAGCGCCAGGGCGTCAAGATGACGCTGGTGGAAGCCGGCGGCTATACCGAGCTGAACACCCAGATCAGCCAGATCGAGAACTGCGTCGCCCGTGGCGCCGACGCCGTCATCATCGGCGCCATTTCCTTCGATGGCCTGAACAACGTGGTGCGCGAGGTGCGCAGCAAAGGCATTCCGGTCATCGACGTCATCAACGGCATTTCGGCGCCGGAGCTGTCGGCCAAGTCGCTGGTGTCGTTCCACACCATGGGCAGCGAGGCCGGCCGTTACCTTGCCGCCAAGCACCCGGCCGGCAGCGAGCCGGTGAAGGTCGGCTGGTTCCCCGGTCCGGCCGGCGCCGGCTGGGTGGAGGCGGCGCACCAGGGGTTCATGGAGGCGGTCGCCGACTCGGCGGTGGAGGTGCTGGAACCGCGCTACGGCGACACCGGCAAGGAAGCCCAGCTGCGGCTGGTGGAAGACGTGCTGCAGGCGACGCCCGACGTCCGCTACATCGCCGGTACCGCCGTCACCGCCGAGGCCGCCCAGGGCCTGCTGCGCGAACGCGGCCTGACCGACAAGATCGGCCTGCTCGCCTTCTACATGACGCCGGGTGTCTACCAGGGCATCCAGCGCGGCTTCATCGAGGCGGCGCCGGCTGATTCCATGGTCATCCAGGGCCGCATCGCCGTCGATCAGGCGGTGCGCCTGCTGGAGAACCAGGAGGTGGTGAAGCACGTCGGGCCGAAGATCTTCGTGGTGTCGAAGGACAACATCGGCTCCGTCGCCCGCGAGGCCATCCTGCCGCCGGAAAGCTACACGCCGGTCTTCCGCGTGCCCTGACCAGCGGCGGGCGGACCCGCCGGACGCGCTTTCCTCCCCCTGCCGCGTCCGGCGGGACATTCCGCACCTGCCCAGATGTATTCGTTCTCCAGACTGCGGGGTTCCTTCATGTCCCAGACCCCTCTGGTCGAGACGGTGGCGCTGACCAAGCGCTACCCCGGCGTGGTCGCCCTGAACGCGGTGGATTTCGACCTGCGTCCCGGCGAAGTCCATGTGCTGTTCGGCGAGAACGGTGCCGGCAAGTCGACCCTCATCTCCATGCTGGCCGGTGCCTCGCAGCCGTCGTCCGGTGAAATCCGGGTGCGTGGGCAGGCGGTGCGGTTCGCCTCCGTCGCCGATGCGCGGGCGGCGGGCATCGCCGCCGTGTTCCAGGAATTCTCCCTGGTGCCGACGCTGACCGTGGCCGAGAACCTGTTTCTTGGCGACGAGCCGCGGCGCGGCCCCTTCATCGACCGGGGCGCCATGGTGCGCAAGGCCGCCGACCTGTTCGCCCGGCTGGACTTCGCCATCGACCCGCAGCGCCGCGTCGCCAGCCTGAGCCGCGCCGAGCAGCAGATGGTGGAGATCGCCAAGGCGCTGCACCGCGACGTCGGCATCCTCATCCTCGACGAGCCCACCGCCTCGCTCACCGACCGCGAGGTGGACCACCTGTTCGACGTCATCCTGCGCATGAAGGCGCGCGGCGTCGGCATCATCTACATCTCCCACCGCATGCAGGAATTCGCCCGCATCGCCGACCGGGTCACGGTGCTGCGCGACGGCGCCCGCATCGGCACCGTCGCCATGGCGGAGACGTCGGAAGCGCAGCTGGTGGAGATGATGGCCGGCCGCGCCATCGCCGAGGTCTATCCCGTCATCGCCCGCCGCCCCGGCGAGGTGCTGCTGAGCGTCGCCGGCCTGCACGCCTGGGGCGTCCACGGCGTCGATCTGGAGGTGCGGCGCGGCGAGGTGCTGGGGGTGGCGGGGCTGGTCGGCTCCGGCAAGTCGCGCTGCTTCCGGGCCGTCATGGGCCTCTTGTCGATCCGGGGCGGGCGCGTCCGCCTCGCCGGCCGCGACATGACCGGGCAGCCGACGCGGGCCATGATGGCGGCCGGCGCCTACTACCTGACCGCCGACCGCAAGACCGAGGGCCTGCAACTGGCCTTCACCGCCCGCGACAACCTCGCCCACGGCCTCCTGGCCGGGGGTGAGGGGGGCGGCGGCTTGCTGCCGTGGCGCCGCATCCGCGCCCGCGCCGAGGCGGTGGCCGAGCGGGTGGACCTGCCGCCGTCCTACCGCGGCCGGCTGGTGGCGCAGCTGTCGGGCGGCAACCAGCAGAAGACGTTGTTCGGCCGCGGCCTTGGCGGCGACTACGACCTCTACATCTTCGACGAGCCGACGGTGGGGGTGGACATGGGCGCCCGTGCCAGCCTCTACGGCCTCATCCGCGACCTGACCGAGGCCGGCAAGGCGGTGGTGGTGATCTCCTCCGACCTGCCGGAAGTCATGAACCTGGCCCACCGCCTGGTGGTCTTCGCCCACGGCCGCATCGCCGCCGAGCTGGAGGGTGAGGCCGCCACCGAAGCGGCGGTGCTGTCCCACTTCTTCGCCCAGCCTGGAGTCCCCGCATGACCGCGACGCCCGTCACCGACGTGCCGACGCCCGACCGCGCCGCCGTCGCGCCGCGCCACGCCGGCCTGCCGGCGGTTGCCCGCGCCCTGTTCGTCCGCCTTGGCGTGCTGCCGTTCTTCCTGGTGGGCGCGCTGATCATCTTCGGCGGCCTGTCCGACCGCTTCCTCACCCTCGACAACCTGGTCAACGTCGCCCGCCAGTCGGTCTATCTGGTGCTGGTGTCCATGGGGCAGATGCTAGTGCTGATCACCGGCGGCTTCGACCTGTCGGTCGGGGCGGCCATCGCCGTGACGTCGGTGGTGTCGGCCATGGCCATGGTGGCGCTGGCGACGGTCTTCCCCGACGCGGTGTGGCTGGTGATCGCCCTCGGCGCCTTCGCCGGCTTCGCCGCCGCTCTGGTGATCGGGGCGGTGAACGGCGTCGGCGTCGCCGTCTTCGGCGTGTCGCCCTTCATCATGACGCTGGGCGTCAGCTCGGTCGCCGCCGGCATCTCGCTGTTCCTGACCGGCGGCGTGCCGGTGTCCGGCATTCCCTTCACCTTCGCCGACACCTTCGGCTTCGGCCGCCTGTGGGGCGTGCCGGTGCCGGTGATCGTCGCCGCCGTGGCGGTGGCGGTGATGTGGCTGATCATGGCCCGCACCCGCATCGGCGCCCATGTCTACGCCGTCGGCGGCAACATCAAGGCGGCCCACCTGTCGGCCATCAACACCCGGCGGACGCAGATCTTCGCCTATGTGCTGTGCTCGCTGATCGCCTCGCTGACCGGCCTGCTGCTGACCGCCCGCGTGGAGAGCGGCGAGGCCAACCTGGGCGGCACCATCGCGTTGGAAAGCATCGCCGCCTGCGTCATCGCCGGCGTTTCCCTGCGCGGCGGCATCGGGCGGGTGGAGAACGTGGTGCTGGGCGCCTTCTTCATCGTGCTGGTGCAGAACGGCATGAACCTGTCGCAGGTGAGTTCCTACATGCAGATGGTATTGCTTGGCCTGCTGCTGATCCTGGCGGTGGTGTTCGATCAGGTGCGCTACCGCATGATGATGGGCGGCCACTGAGGTCACGGCCCTGTCCCGCCGCGTGAAAGGGGGACAGGGCCGCCGATCAGGCCGGCGTGGTCCATTCCACCGTCATGTCCTCGCGGAAGGCGAAGCGGAGCAGGTGGCTGGCCACCACCTCCTGCAACTGCGCCATCTGGTCGGCGTCGGGCGCCTCCAGGCGCAGGGTGAGGCCGCCGCCGTCGGCCTCCATCCGGCAGGTGCCGATGGAGAACGGCAGGGTGCCGTTGGCTCCCTTCTGGATCACCGGCAGTTTGTGGGCGAAGTGCTTGCACATCTGGCCGAGATAGCGCTCCGCCTTGTCGGTGGCGACGCGGGCGAGGCTGCGGACGGGCGGGGAAAGGGTGGTCTCCATCAGGCGGTCTCCACGCTGCGGGCGGCGTCGGACTCTGTTCAGGGCGGAGGGGGCGGGGATCCGGCGCTGCAAGGGTGGATCCGATCAAATGCAGCGCCTTCACGCAGGGCGGCTTCAGTCGTTGGAGGCGACATCCACATGCGCCACCACGTTGCCGGTGCGCTTGCCGTTCTTATAGACGATGTACTCCATGGTGACTTCCTTGAAACCGATGGTGAATTCCTCGGTCAGGCTGTCGCTGCTCAACGTCACCTTGTGACTGGTGATGTGGCAGTTCTTCAGGGTGTACTTGAGGAACGGCTCCGTCCACTGGATGCCCGAGGTCAGAGACGCGCCCCCTTCCAGGGACAGGTTCACCTGAAGGCTGCCGATGCCGAGCGGGTCGTCACGCTCGAAGGCGCGGCACACCAGGATGCGGGCGGTCTCGCCGCCGCCCAGTTCGTCCTTGTCGGCGAACGCCAGGCTGAAGAACTTGGGCGTCGCCTTGTCGACGGTGCGGGTGATGGTGATGTTGTCGATGCCCATGGCCTGCCGCGCCTCGGTCTCCTCGCCGTCGAGCGGCGCGAAGCGGTCCTTCAGCTTGGTTTCGCCGAGCGGACCCATGCGGCAGTCCATTTCAAAGTCGGTGCAGGCCACCATGCCGGCAAAACCGGCAAGGGTCACTTCGCCCTTCACGCCTGGAAAATCGAGGAAGATTACCTGCATGGTCTGCTCCGTTGCGGCACGGGACTAAGGTCGGTCACAAGACGCGGCCGACCTGGACGTCGAAGGTGAAGCCGGCCTTGCCGCGGGCCCGTTGCTCCGACGTGAAGGCGGTGTATTCCCACTGCACGGCGGCGGCGCCGACCTCCAGGGTCTCCATGATGTCGCCGTCGTCCTCGGCGGAGATGGTCTGGTGACGGATCAGCGCCCGGTGCAGCTTCATGGTCATGAACAGCACCGGATGGGCGCTTTCCCCCACCTTCACCACACCGCCACCCGCCGCCTTGAAGAAGTAAAGCTCCCAGGGGTATTTCGAGACCCGCGTCGACAGCAGCGCGCGGGTGATCTCGGCCGATCCCATGTCCATGCGCCGCTCAAGGGTCACCGACGACAGGTGCGGTGAGTGAACGGTGCGGCGCCCCTCCAGGTGGAGTTCGCTTTCCACCTCCACTTCGTAGGACACCTGCTCGACCAGAAGCAGTTTCTCGTATTGGTACAGCCGCGACTCGCCCTCGACCCAGGTGGACTTGCCGGTTGGAATTTTCAGCAGGATGATGGCCATGGAGCGCCTTCCCGTCAGACCACGCGACCGGCCTGGAGGTCGTAGGTCACCGAGACCTGTCCCTCCAGCCGCTGCAATTCGTCGGTCTTGTGATAGATCCAGCGGATCTTGGTGGCGCTCACCTCCAGGTTTTCCTCCGCCTCGTCATCGCCGACGGTGAAGCTATACTTGGTGATGAGCGGGTTGTAGAGCTGCATGGTCATGAAGCGCACCTGCATAGGGCCGAGCGAATCGCGCTTGGGGGCTCCCTGCGGCAGGTTGCCGATGGTCTGTCCGCCAATGCCGCGCAGGAAGTACAGCTCCCAGGGGTAGGAGGTCACGCGCGTGGTCAGCACCCAGCGGGTGAGGCTGGCGGAGGAAATGTCGGCGCGGCGTTTGATCTTGATGGTTTCGATGCGCGGGGAATGAACGGTGCGGCGGCCGTCGCCGGGTTCCTCGGACTCAACCTCCGATTCCCATTCCACCGTCTCGACCAGGATCATCCCGCGATAATCCTCGAGGGCGCACTCCCCCTCGACCCAGGGGGATTCGTCGAACAGGGCGCCCCCGGTGACCGTCTTTACCGCCCCTTTCAGAAGGGTATCGGTGAAATCGCGGCGGCGCGGGATCATGAGGACGATCTGAGCCAACGCAGGGGCTCCTTCCAACGGATGATCAGATACCCATTTACCCCGCCCGGATGCGCCCGGCAACCCGATAGTCGAAGCACCGGTAGAAGGAGTACGGGTAAGTCGAAACGGCGAGTTTCCAAAAGACAGATACGACTTTGTATCGTATCGTGAACGGGCTTGGCACCGTTGGGGAAACGGTTGACTGATATCCAATGGCGCTTCCGGGCGCCGGGGGTAGTGTTAGCTTTGGGGGTAGTGATAAAAGTGGCCAGTGGCAGCCTGTCGCTCTTCGGCCTGCGGTTCAGTTATAAGATCACTGCGACGATAGTGGTGCTGGTCATCTTCGCATCCGCCGTGATCGCCGTTCTGGCCTGGCACAAATACAAGTCGATTCTCGACGCCCTGGTGGTGTCGCGCCTGGAAGTGACCGCCGGCCACCTTCAGAACGGCATCCAGGCGCCGTTGCGGCTCGGCCTGTCGCTTTCCGACGTGCGGACCATGCAGGAGCAGATCGACCGCACTCTTGGCCAGGACCGCATGATCACCGCCATCCATGTGTTCGAGACCGCGCCCGAGCCGCGCATGGTCTATGGTGCCGGCCAGGATGTCGCGGACAGTGGCGCGGTGCCGCGAGCGTGGGTGGATGCCGCCCATGCCGGCGCCAGCGGCCGCTTCTGGCGGTCGGTCGCCGAAAGCGGGCAGGTCCTGGGGGTGACCCTGGTGGACCGGCTGGAGCAGCCGATGGGCGGCATCGCAGTGGTCTACAGCACGGCCTATGTGGATACCCGGATCGCCGCCATGACCACGGCCCTCGGCGATTACGTCATCATCGCCTCCGGGGCTGCCGCCGGTCTTGGCTTCCTGGCCGTGCAGATCCTGTTCCGGCCGGTCAGCCGACGATTGAAGTGGCTGGCGCGCTTCGCCGGCAGCAGCGGCGATGCCGCCGCCGCCGGGCCACGTCCGGCCGGCTCTGGCGATGCCCTCAGCGCGGCGATGGAGCAGGAATACGGCCGCTTCGATGCATCGGTGCGGGAGGCTGAAATCGCCCTCGGGGATTTGGAAGCCCTGGTAGAGCAGACGGACGCGCGGAGTCGGGCTTCATGAGTGCGAAACCCTCCAACGACATGGATTTCGGTCACGTTCGCCGTCGCATCATCCTGCTGAGCGGTGCCATGGTGGTCATCGCGGCGGTGACCGTGCTGCTGCTCACCCTGCGCGCCTTCGAGCGCGACTTGCTGCCGGAGGTGGATGCCAAGACCCAGGCGGTGGCGACGGCGCTGTCGTCGACCTTCCAGCAGGCGCTCGACCTTGGCATTCCGCTCGACCGCTTGGTGGGTGTCGAGGTGGTGCTGGACGAGGTGCTGGCCGGCAACCCCGAAATCGGCTACCTGGCCGTCACCACGCTCGACGGTACCGCTCTGTTCCTGCGCGGCCCCAATGCCGCCGATGTCGAGCCGGTCATGACGCAGACCGGCGTCGATGGCGCCCGCGAGCGCAGTGTCATCCTGCAAAGCAACGGCGAGGCGGTGGGCCGCCTGCGGGTTGGAATGGCCAAGGATTTCGTCCGTCGCAGCATGACCGACATCGTCCTCGATCTGGCGGTGGTGCTGATGGTGTCGCTGCTGGCGACCTTCGAGCTGCTGATGTTCTTCATCAACCGCTCGCTCAGCGGGCCGCTGACGCTTGCCATGCGGACCATGCAGCGGGGCGCTCGGGGTGACTTCAGCCACATCACCGGCATCCGGTCCGGCGACGAGGTGGGGCATCTGATCACCACCATCGACGCCCGTGTCATGGCGCTGAACGAACGTTTCCGCGCCGCCATGGGCCGTCTCGGCCAAGGTGCGGCGGCCGGCGGCGCGGCGGTGGCCGCCGCTCTGGAACGCTTGAGGGGCTACTCCTTCGCCGACGGCGACAAGCCGCGGCCGTTCCAGATGCAGATGCTGACCGATGTGCGCATGCCGCTGCTGCTGTACGTGCTGGCCGGCGAGATGTCGCGGTCGTTCTTCCCCAACTTCGTGAAGGACCTCTACACTCCCGTTCCGGGCCTCAGCTACGAGGCGGTGCTGGGCCTGCCGATTTCCGCCTTCATGTTCTTCATGGCCTCGGCCACCCCGGTGTCCGGCGGCTGGGCCGATCGGATCGGCGGCCGGCGGCTGTTCCTGCTCAGCCTGATCCCGACCCTGGTCGGCTTGCTCGGCACCGGTTTCGCGCAGACTTTCGGCCAACTGATCACCTTCTGGTCGCTCAACGCCGTCGGCTACGCCATGGCCACCATCGCCTGCCAGAGCCGTATCGCCGAGATGACCACCGGCGAAAACCGCGCCCAGGGCATGGCGGTGTTCGTCACCGCCATCATGGTGGCGGCCATCTGCGGTACCTCGTTCGGCGGCGTCATCGCCGACCGCATCGGCTTCCGCGCCACCTTCGTGGTTTCGGCGGGCATGGTACTGCTGTCGGGCCTGATCGTGGCCTATGTCTTCGTGCCCAAGCAGAACAAGGACCAGGTGGCGCGGGTGCCGCTGGTGCGGGCCCTGAAGCGGGTGTCCACCAACTTCCGCTTCGGCGTGCTCATGGTGCTGGGGGCGGTGCCGGCGAAGCTGATCCTGACCGGCTTCCTGTTCTACATGATCCCCCTCTACCTGTCGGAGTTGGGCAACAACCAGTCCTCCATCGGCCGGCAGATGATGGTCTACTTCGCCATCATGATCATCATGAGCCCATTGTTCGCCAGACTGGCGGACCAGCGGGGATGGCGCGGCGGCCTGGTGGTCTTGGGCGGAGTGGTCGCCGGCATCGGAGCCGCCGCCATCCCCTTCCTCGGCGGGGGGGAGTTCGGCGTGCTGCTGGCGGTCGTCACCCTCGGCCTTGGCCACGCACTGGGCACCGCGCCGCTGATCGCCATGATCCCCGAAGTCTGTGCCGAGGAGGTCAAGGAACTGGGACAGACGGCGCTGCTTGGCATCCTGCGCGTGGTGGAGCGGGTGGGCAGCGTGCTCGGGCCGCTGGCGGCGGCTTCGCTCGCCACCCTGTACGGCTACGAAACGGCGGCGCAGATCATTGGCGCCATCGTGGCCGGGTCCGCCGTGCTGCTGTGGCTGCTGCTGATGATCGGCCGAGCCGCGGCCAGCAAGACTCCCGTCGTCGACGAGGCCTGAGAAGATGACCGCGATGCTCCGTACTTCCCGTCGTCTGCCGGCGACGCTCGCTCTGACCCTTTGCCTGCTGGTGGCGGCCTTGGTGGTGCTGACGGCGGCGCCACGCGGCGCCGTCGCCCAGGAGACCGGTGCCCGCACCGCCCCCTATCGGATCGCGATGATCGTGTTCCGGGGGTGCGAGGATGCCTGTCGCGGTTTTCAGGACTTTCTGGCCAGCCGCAAGGTGCCGGTGGACCTGAGCATCTACGACGCCGCCACCGATGCATCCCGCATCCCCGGATTCGTCGCCGAGATCAAGCAGCAACGTCCCGATCTGGTGGTGACCTGGGGCTCGACCACGGCGCTGGTCACCTTCGGCACCTATGATGCGGTCGATCCGGCCAAGCACGTCACCGATATCCCCGG
>JAEWWF010000045.1 GCA_023396465.1 Pseudomonadota bacterium | reverse complement strand
CCGTGCCAGACCCGGCCGGCGGTGATGGTGCGCCACATATCGACGAAAAACGCCCGCCCGTGCATGCCGGAGCCGACCAGACGGTGGCTCTGGCCCAGCAGTTCCTCGCGGCTGTAGCCGCTGATTTCGCAGAATTTGGCGTTGGCGTAGGTGATGATGCCGCGCCGGTCGGTGATGCTGACGATCGCATGCTGATCGAGGGCGAAGGCCTGCTGCTCCAGCATCCGCCGGGCTGCCGTGTCGTCTCCGGCCGGCTCGATCGGCTTCGACAGGTGATCGAGGGCCTCGAACAGCGGCTCAAGGCTGGTCAGCAGGCGGCGCGCGTCGTCGCTCAGCCCGTCGCGGTCGGCGAGCGCTGCCACCTCGGCGACCGCCGCCGGCAGTCGGTCGGACGGGGGGAGGCCGACACCCCGCAGATGGGATCGCAGCAGCCGGTGCATCGCGTGTTCCCTCCCTCAAGCCGCGCCCCTGACCGCGACGGTCAGGGGGAGGATATGCGGTCGACCGCCGACAGAGGGGACAGCGATGGCACCAACGGTCCTCATGCAGTCCTCCCCGGCGTGGCGGCGCAGTCGTCGGCCAGGGCGGCGGCGACGGCGGCGGCGGCCTCGAAATCGAGGTCGGCGACGGTACGGCGCAGGGTCAGGGCTCCCGGCTCCAGAGCGCTGCCGGCGAGACAGGCGGCGATGGCATCGGCGGTTTCGGTGGCGACGACGTCGCCGTCCGCCAACTCCCGTCCAAGCCGACGCAGCAGGTCGACCGCTTCGGCGGTGGCCGGCACGGTGGCCGGCGCGGCGGTAGCGCGGGGGGGAGCGACAGGAGCGGCGGCGGCACCGACCGGAACGCCCGCCGCCCAGCGATCGAGGACGGCGCGCAGATCGGCGGCCCGGAACGGCTTGCCAAGGTGATCGTTCATACCCGCCTCCAGGCACCGCTGCCGCTCGCCGTCACCGGCATAGGCGGTCAGAGCGATGACGGGCACCGTCTGCCATGCCGGCATGGAACGGATCAGCCGGGTTGCCTCCAGCCCGGTCATGCCCGGCATCTGCACATCCATCAGGATGACGTCGAAGACCGTATCGGTGGTGGTCAGGATGTCGAGAGCGGCGCGGCCGTCCTCGGCGGTGACGATCTCGTCGCCGTTGCCCTCCAGGAAGCCGAGCGCCACCTCGCGGTTGACCATGTTGTCCTCGACCAGCAAGACGCGCCGGTGCGGCGGGCGCTTCAGCCGACGCGGCGCCACTGCCGCCGCCGCCGGCGGATCGACGGACACCGGCCCGGCGGGACGGGGGGTGTCCGCCACCACTTGCGCGGCAGACCGCGCCACCGGCAGATCGACGGTCATGCGGGTTCCGGCACCGGGACGGCTGTCGGCGGTGATGGTCCCGCCCATCAGGATCGTCAGCCGGTGCGCCATGGCGAGGCCGAGCCCAAGACCGCCGTGGCGGCGGGTGGTGGTCTCGTCGCCTTGCCGGATCCCCCGGAACAGCGATGCCAGCACCGGCGGCGACATGCCGACACCGGTATCGGCAACGGTCAGGCGCAGCCACATCCGGGACGGATCGGCCTCATCGCCGGAGGCACTCAGATGAACGGTGACGCTGCCCACCGCCGTGAACTTGACGGCGTTGGACAGCAGAATGCCGAGCACCTGCGACACCCGCACGACATCGAACACCGCCGTCTCCGGCAGGTCGCCGTCGGCCTCCAGGGTGATCGCCAGCCCCTTGGCCTGAGCCGCCGGAGCCGCCTGCGCCAGGGCGCGCGCCGCCACCCCGCGGGGATTGGCCAAGCCGGGATCAAGGGTCAGACTGCCGGATTCCAGGCGGGAGAAATCGAGGATATCGTTGATGATCCGCAGCAGCGACTGCGCCGACTCGTCGATCTTGCCAAGGTAATCGCGCTGGGTTTCCGTCAGGTCGGTGCGCAGGGCGAGAAAGCACATGCCGATGATCCCGTTCATCGGGGTGCGGATCTCGTGACTGATGTTGGCGAGGAAGCGGCTGCGGTCGCGTTCCGCCGCCGACGCGGCCCGGCGGGCAGCTTCGGCGGCCTCCCGCGCCGTGGCAAGCGCGCCCTCCTGATCGGCCAAGCGGCGGCGCAGGCGGTGCAGCCGATGTGCCAGGACGGCGACGGCGGACGCCAAGGCGACGGCTGCCCCGACGGGGACGCTGCCCACCAGCAGGCCGACGGCAACGGCAATGCCTCCGCCGGCCACCATCGTGGCCACGGCCCCTGCCGGTCCAGCCGCCTCCCGCGCAGGTGTCTCCACCGTGCCCCCGTCGTTCATGACCTGATTTGCTTCACCATGAGCAGCAACCATAGAGGTTCACCACCGCCACACCAGATGGAAGAAAGGCATAAGGTTGCCCGCACCGCAGGCAGCGGAAGGCCGCCCTAGGGCACCGACATCGGTTGGACGGAGGAAGGGGCCCTCGGCATCGCGACGGGTCCGACGGTGGGATCGAGGTCTGGCGATGGATGGAAGCACAACACCGCCCGCAGCACGCCTGCCATGGCGGTGTTGAGATCGGCGGCCACATGGATCGCATGATTGAGATCCGGCGCCTCGCCCGCCACCGCTCTTTCAAGCGCCGCCGCCAGCAGCGAGACATGAGGAACGCCCAGGATGCCGGCGGTCCCCTTCAGAATATGGGCTTCATGGCGAACGGCAGCCCAGTCGCGCTGCATCAACGCCTGCATGATCGAGGGACCACGGCCGGCGGTGGCCCAGAATTCCCGGCTGAGCGACAGCAACAATCGGGCGCGGTGGGGATCGTCAAAGGTGGGAAGACTCATGGTGACGGCATCCGGCTGGAAAGCTCTCTCCGCCGAAAAGGGAGTTCAAAGTTCATGCCAGCCGGTCGCTGCCCCCAGTTATGCGTCGTCCCGCCCCTCCAAACCGACGGCCTGCGATGCAAAGCGCGACGTCATTCCGAAAACGCGGCGCAGACAGGCACGGAATCCTGAAGGACTGATACCCATTCGCTGGTAGGCTTTTGGGCGGAACGCCAACCAGCATGGCTCAACGCCATGGCAAGGGCTGGCCGGGGGCACGAAAGGCGGCCGTGGCAGCGGGCGGAGAAGGGAGCGCGGCGAAGGGAGCGTGGCCAGCCCCACGACGGAGAGCGGTAATGATCGTTTTTTTCGCTTAAATTTCCTCGGAATTCCAATTTTTCTTCTAGGCTCTTTCCGCCTAGGATGCGTCCCGTGCTCAGGTCACACACACCAAACGCAGAGTGGAGAAACATCGAATGTCCCTGATCAACACCGAAATCAAGCCGTTCAGCGCCCAGGCTTTCAAGAACGGCCAGTTCCTCACCGTCACCGACGCCGATCTGAAGGGTAAGTGGTCGGTGGTGTTCTTCTACCCGGCCGACTTCACCTTCGTCTGCCCGACCGAGCTGGAAGACCTGGCCGACAACTACGCCGAGTTCCAGAAGCTGGGCGTCGAGATCTACAGCGTCTCGACCGACACCCACTTCGCCCACAAGGCCTGGCATGACACCTCGGCGGCCATCGGCAAGATCCAGTACACCATGGTCGGCGACCCGACCGGCACCATCAGCCGCAACTTCGAGGTGATGATCGAGGACGTCGGCCTCGCCGATCGCGGCACCTTCGTCGTCGACCCGGACGGCAAGATCCAGATCGTCGAGATCACCGCCGGCGGCATCGGCCGCGACGCGCTCGAACTGCTGCGCAAGGTGAAGGCCGCCCAGTACGTCGCCGCCCACCCCGGCGAAGTCTGCCCGGCCAAGTGGAAGGAAGGCGAGAAGACCCTCGCGCCCTCGCTCGACCTGGTCGGCAAGATCTAAGGGTCATACCCTCTGCGGATACCCGGACCCGACGCCTCGGCGATCGGGTCCGGGGGTTCGCCCCGGACAAGAAACCAAAGAAGCTCACAGGGGAACCTCGTCATGCTCGATGACACCATCAAGTCTCAGTTGAAGGCTTACTTCGACAACATCACCCAGCCGGTCGAGCTGGTGGCGTCCCTCGACGACGGCGAGAAGTCCCGCGAACTGAACGAGCTGCTTCAGGACATCGCCTCGCTGTCGGACAAGATCACGCTGGTCCGCCGCGACGACGACGCCCGCAAGCCGTCCTTCGCCATCACCCGCGTCGGCACCACCATCGGCGTGCGCTTCGCCGGCCTGCCCATGGGGCACGAGTTCAACAGCCTGATCCTCGCCCTGCTGCAAGTGGGCGGCCACCCCAGCAAGACCGCCCAGGACGTCATCGCCCAGGTGCAGGGGCTGGAGGGCAGCTTCCACTTCGAGACCTACTTCTCGCTGTCGTGCCAGAACTGCCCCGACGTGGTGCAGGCGCTCAACCTCATGAGCGTGCTTAACCCCAACATCACCCACGTCGCCATCGACGGCGCCCTGTTCCAGGATGAAGTGGAGGCCCGCAAGATCATGGCGGTGCCGACCATCTTCCTGAACGGCGAACCGTTCGGCCAGGGCCGCATGAGTCTGGAGCAGGTGCTGGCCAAGATCGACACCGGCGCCATCGCCCGCGAGGCCGAGAAGATCAAGCACAAGGACGCCTTCGAGGTGCTGGTCATCGGCGGCGGCCCGGCCGGCGCGGCGGCCGCCATCTACGCCGCCCGCAAGGGCATCCGCACCGGCGTGGCGGCGGAACGGTTCGGCGGTCAGGTGCTCGACACCATGGCGATCGAGAACTTCATCTCCGTGCCGCACACCGAAGGCCCCAAGCTGGCGGCGGCGCTGGAGCAGCACGTCAAGGACTATGACGTCGACATCATGAACCTCCAGCGCGCCACCAAGCTGGTGCCGGCCAAGGTCCCGGGCGGCCTGATCGAGGTGCAGTTGGAAAGCGGCGCCAGCCTGAAGGCGCGCAGCGTGGTACTGTCCACCGGCGCCCGCTGGCGGCAGATGAACGTGCCCGGCGAGGCGGAATACCGCAACAAGGGCGTCGCCTACTGTCCGCACTGCGACGGCCCGCTGTTCAAGGGCAAGCGCGTGGCGGTGATCGGCGGCGGCAACTCGGGCGTCGAGGCGGCCATCGACCTCGCCGGCATCGTCGCCCACGTCACGCTGATCGAGTTCGACTCCAAGCTGCGGGCCGATGCCGTGTTGCAGACCAAGCTGCACAGCCTGCCCAACGTCACCGTCATCACCTCGGCCCTGACCACCGAAGTGCATGGCGACGGCGCCAAGGTAGTCGGCCTCAGCTACAAGGACCGCACCGACGACAGCCTGCACCGGCTGGAGCTGGAGGGCATCTTCGTGCAGATCGGCCTGGTGCCCAACACCGAGTGGCTGAAGGACTCGATCGCCCTCAGCCCGCGCGGCGAGATCGAGATCGACGCCGCCGGCCGCACCTCGGTGCCGGGGGTGTTCGCCGCCGGCGACGCCACCACGGTGCCCTACAAGCAGATCGTCATCGCCATGGGCGAGGGCTCCAAGGCGGCGCTGTCGGCCTTCGACTACCTCATCCGCACCGTCCCGGCCGACGAGGCGGTGGCGGCGTAACACCAGATCGACCTCAGCCGCGTAACCCAAGCTGCAATGAGCCCCCTCATTGCAGCTTGGCAAGCGCGACCGCGCGCCGCCGCTTATGCGGCGAAAGCCAAGGCCGCGAGGAGCGGCCGCCCGGCGCCTGAGGACCCCAACGGCCCGGTTCCCCTGAAAGGGGGAGCTGGGCCGTTGCCGTTGCAGGCCCTGGCGTCCCCACCACCGAAACAGGAACCCCCGGGCGGGTCCGGCGTTCAGCAAGGGGACACGACACCAGCGGACAAAGGGAGCAGCGGCCATGTTGGCGCAACCGGCCACCTTCGCACCCTATTGCGGACCCGGCGTGGCGCCGGTTGCCCTGTGGGCGACGTGGACCCTGGACCCCTGGCTGCTGCTCGGGCTGGCGGCCTTCGCCGCCGCCACCGTCGCCCCCGCCCTGCGGCGGCGGGCCGGGCTGGCGGCGCCGGACCGGCACGAGGCGCTGGCGCTGGCGGCCGGTCATGCGGTGCTGGTCCTCGCCTTCGTGTCGCCGCTGTGCGCGCTGTCGTCGTCGCTGTTTTCCGCCCGCATCGGCCATCACATGCTGATGATCGCCGTCGCCGCGCCGCTGCTGGTGGCCGGCGGCGTCACCCGCCTGCTGATGCCGGAGCGCCCGGACGGCGCCCCGCCGCGCCTGTCGCTCACCGCCGCCACCTTGATCCACGCCGCCCTGCTGTGGCTGTGGCACGCGCCGCTGCCCTATGCCTGGGCGCTGGCGTCGCCAGCGGTGTACTGGCTGATGGAACTGTCGCTGCTCGGCTCGGCGCTGCTGTTCTGGGATGCCCTGGCGCGGCGGCGGGAGGCGGTGCCGGCGGTGTTGCTGACGCTGGTGACCTTCATGGCGCAGATGGGCCTGCTGGCCGCCATCCTGACCTTCGCGCCACGGCCGCTCTACGCCTTCCACCTGCTGACCACCGCCGACTGGGGCCTGACGCCGCTGGAGGACCAGCAACTGGCCGGGCTGGTGATGTGGGTACCGGGCAGCGTGCCCTATGCCGTGGCCGGCCTGCTGGCGCTGGCGGGATGGCTCAACCGCCGGCAGCTCCAGGAGCGGGATGGTGCAGCGTGAGCGGCGTCGCCCTGATCACCTCCCTGAAAGCCCTGCACATCGCCGCGTTGGTATTCTGGTGCGCCGGCCTGGTGGCACTGCCGGCCCTGCTGCTGCGCCGCGCCCCCGATGATGCCGTGGAGCGGCGGCGTATCCGGGTATCCAACCGGCAAGCCTTGGTGGTCCTGGCCTCCCCGGCCGGGTTCGTCGCCATCGGCAGCGGCATCGCGCTCATCTTCGCCGCCGGGGTCTTTCATCCCTGGCTTTTCCTGAAGTTGGCCGCCGTCGGCGTCATGGCCGTCGCCCACCTGCAACTGGGTCGGCTGGTGATGCGGGGGGCGCGGGACCATGACTGGCTGCCACCGGTCTGGCGGGTGATGCCGACGCTGGGGGCCAGCCTGGGGGCCATGCTCGCCATCCTGTGGTTGGTGCTCGCCAAGCCGGCGGTGGGCACGCAGATCCTGCCGTGGTGGCTGCATCGGCCGCTGGCGGTTCAGACCCTGTCGCTGGCGACGCCACCGCTGGAAGCGGCAGAGTTGCCTTCCCCACTGGCCATCGCGTCCTCATCCTCTCCCTCCTCCGCCACCATGATGCCGATCTGATGCTCGAACACCAACTTGCCGCCATGCCAGCCGGCGATGCCCACCGCCACGAACCCGAGGCCCGACAGGAACAGGCCCCAGGGGAGAATGGCGGCCTCGCCACCGCTCAGCCGCAGCCCCCAGTTGGCGCCGATGACCGCCAGCATCAGCATGGCGGCGATGGCGTGGCCCCAGCTTTCGCCGCGATGACGGATGCCCCGCACCGCCAGCAGCTCCAGGGTGCCGACGGCCCCCGCCGCCACCCCGAGGCCAAAGCCCCAACCACTGGTCCACACCGAGGCACGGGCGAAGAACGGGTCGCCGCTCCACCAGTAGAAGGCATCACAGCCAAGCGTCGCCGCCACCAGGGCGATGGGAAAGGTGACCAGCATGGCATGCAGGGGATGGCCGGCGACGGCGATCTTGGAGGCGATGGGCTGAGGGTCGAGGGGCGCCATGGGCTTGCTGAGATCGGACATCGGGGCGGGGCTCTCCTGCGCATGACGGCCGGCCCGGCCGGCTTCCCCCAGCCAACGCGGGCACCGCCGCCGCCGTTCGCCCGCCGCGCGGGCGCAACGGCGGCGGCGGTCTTGCTAAGCGGTGGCTTGGCCGGCTGCGGCGGCCCGCTGTCCACCCTCGATCCGGCCGGCGGACAGGCGCAGCATGTGGCGCTGTTGTGGTGGGTGATGCTGGCGGGATCGGGCCTCATTCTGGCCGGCATCATGGCCACCGCCCTTTACGCCCTGAAGCGCCATCGCCGCGGCCGTGGCGTGTCGGAAGGCGCCTTGCTGATCGGCGGCGGAGTCCTGTTCCCCTTCGTCACCCTGTTCGCGCTGATGGTGTGGAGCCTGCGGGGCGAGCGTCTCGCCGCCGAGGATGATCCCTCGCTGTTCCGCCTGGAAGCGCGCGGCCATCAGTTCTGGTGGGAGTTCACCTATCCCGACGTCGGCGGCGCCCCGCTCTACGGCGCCGGGGAAGCCCTGATCCCGGCCGGCGAGCCGCTGCTGGTGGCGCTGGAGTCGCAGGATGTCATCCACAGCTTCTGGGTGCCGCGGCTGGCCGGCAAGATGGACGCCATTCCCGGCCGCACCAACCTCATGCGGCTGTCGGCCGACGGCCCCGGCACCTATGCCGGCCAGTGCGCCGAGTTCTGCGGCAACCAGCACCTGAACATGCGCTTCATCGTCCACGCCCTGCCGGCGGCGGAGCTGGCGGCGCGGCTGGAGGCGCTGGCCGCCACCGCGCCCAACCCCGCCCTGCCCGGCGCCGCCGACTTCGCCGAACACTGCGCCGCCTGCCACAGCGTCGACC
>JAEWWF010000038.1 GCA_023396465.1 Pseudomonadota bacterium | reverse complement strand
CCCTAACCGTGGTCGACGAAAGCGCCACCGAGGCGCTCAACCGCACCTCCCTGCGGCGCTGGCTGCTGGAAAGCCCGCTCTACCCCATGGCCCTGCTGCCCGGCGGACCGGTGCGGTGGGAGGCCATCGACGACAGCCGGGCCCGCGCCATCGTCTCCGGCTTCGGGCTGGAGGCGGCCATGGTGGCGACCTTCCGCCCCGACGGCAGCCTCGCCAGCTTCGACGCCGAGCAGGACGGCGACCTGACCACGCCCTACCACGGCTCCGGCGAGCACGCCGCCCGCAGCGATTACCGCCCGGTGGCCGGCATGATGATCCCGCACGCCTTCGAGATCGCCCGCGCCGCCGGCGGCGCCATCCATCCGTTCTGGACCGGCCGCATCACCACCATCCGCTTCGATTGAGGGGCGCGCCGCGCGGTTACCGCTTGCATGACTGACCCGTCAGTCATATAAGAGGGGTGTCGTTTCGCCACCCCTCGGGAGCCCGCCGCCGCCATGACCGCCGCCCCTGCCTCCACCGCTGCCCGCTCCGGCCGGCGCTCGCGCGTCGGGGACAGCCGCGAGGACCGCGAGGCGGTCATCATCGCCGCCGGTCTGGCCGAGTTCCTGGAGAAGGGCTATGCCGCCACCCGCGTCGACGATGTCGCCAGGCGGGCGGGCGTCGCCAAGGGCACCGTCTACCTTTATTTCCCGTCGAAGGAAGACCTGTTCCACGCCGTCATCCGCCACAGCATCGCGCCGCTGGTGGATGTGGTGGAGGCGGTGGCCGCCACCCCCGGCGCCTCTGCCGCCGCCGTGCTGAAGCAGGTGCTGGCGACCCTCTACGCAGAAGTGGCGGGCACCGAGCGGCGCGAGGTGTTCCGCCTGCTCATCGCCGAAAGCGGCCGTTTCCCGCAGCTGGCCGCCTATGCCCACACGGTGGTGGTGCGCCGTGGCGCCGCCGCCCTGCGGGCGCTGGTGGCCGAGGCGGTGGCGCGCGGCGAGTTCCGCCCCGGCCCGGCCACCGAGCGGCCGGAGGTGGTGATGGGCCCGGCGGTGCTGGCCCTGGTGTGGACGCTGGTGTTCCACGACATCGCGCCGCTTGATCTCGACGCCGTGCTCGACGCCCACGTTGACCTGATGCTGCGCGGCCTCGCCGCCGCGCCCACGACCTGAACCCCTGGCACGAAAGCGCTTGGACATGCCCCAGACCCTCAACACCTATCGCGCCGGCGCCGATGAACGCGGCCACTTCGGCCTGTTCGGCGGCCGTTACGTCGCCGAGACGCTGATGCCGCTCATCCTGGAGCTGGAAGAGGCGTACAACGCCGCCAAGGACGATCCCGCCTTCCACGCCGAACTGACCGGCCTGCTGACCAACTACGTCGGCCGGCCGAGCCCGCTCTACTTCGCCAGCCGCATGACCGAAGCCTGTGGCGGCGCCCGCATCTACTTCAAGCGCGAAGACCTGAACCACACCGGCGCGCACAAGATCAACAACTGCATGGGCCAGATCCTGCTGGCCCGCCGCATGGGCAAGACCCGCATCATCGCCGAGACCGGCGCCGGCCAGCATGGCGTGGCGACGGCCACTGTCTGCGCCCTGTTCGGCATGCAGTGCGTGATCTACATGGGCGAGACCGACATCGAGCGGCAGGCCCCCAACGTCTTCCGCATGAAGCTGCTGGGGGCGGAGGTGAAGCCGGTCACCAGCGGCTCGCGCACCCTCAAGGACGCCATGAACGAGGCGCTGCGCGACTGGGTGACCAACGTCCACGACACCTTCTACATCATCGGCACCGTCGCCGGCCCGCACCCCTATCCCAGCCTGGTGCGCGACTTCCAATGCGTCATCGGCGAGGAAGCCAAGGAACAGGTGCTGAAGGCCGAGGGCCGCCTGCCCGACAGCCTGGTTGCCTGCGTCGGCGGCGGCTCCAACGCCATGGGCCTGTTCCACCCCTTCCTGGACGACGCCAGCGTGCGCATCGTCGGGGTGGAGGCGGCCGGTCATGGTGTCGACACCACCCAGCACGCCGCCTCGCTCACCGGCGGCCGGCCGGGGGTGCTGCACGGCAACCGCACCTATCTGCTGCAGGATGCCGACGGCCAGATCACCGAGGCGCATTCGATTTCCGCCGGCCTCGACTACCCCGGCATCGGCCCCGAACATGCGTGGCTGAAGGATGTCGGCCGGGTGGAGTATGTCGCCATCACCGATGCCGAAGCGGTGGACGCCTTCCAGAAGACCACCCGCCTGGAAGGCATCATCCCGGCGCTGGAAAGCAGCCATGCCGTCGCCCACGCCATGAAATGGGCGCCGACGCTGCCGCAGGATCACGTCATGGTCGTCTGCATGTCGGGCCGTGGCGACAAGGACGTCAACACCATCGCCAAGGCGATGGGTCAGGACATGGGAGCCTCGCTGTGACCGCCGCCGCCCTTTCCCCCGCCATCATCACCCGCGACCGGCTGGCCGAGCGTTTCGCCCGCCTGAAGGCCGAGAACCGCGGTGGCCTCGTCATCTACACCATGGCCGGCGACCCCGACGCGGCGACGGCGCTGGAGATCATGAAGGGGCTGCCGGCCGCCGGCGCCGACGTGATCGAGTTGGGCATGCCGTTCTCCGACCCCATGGCCGACGGCCCGGCGATCCAGGCCGCCGCCTTGCGGGCGCTAAAGGACGGCATGACGCTGCAACGGACGCTCGATACCCTGCGGGCCTTCCGCGACGGCGACGACGACACGCCGGTGGTGCTGATGGGCTACTACAACCCCGTCTACCAATACGGCCCGCAGCGCTTCGCCGAGGCCGCCCGCGCCGCCGGCTGCGACGCCCTGATCATCGTCGACCTGCCGCCGGAGGAAGCGCCGGAGCTGAACGAGCATCTCGACCGTGTCGGCATCCACCTCATCTTCCTCACCACCCCGACCACCACCGCAAAGCGGCTGCCGGCGGTGCTGAAGGAAGCCGGCGGGTTCCTCTACTACGTCTCCATCACCGGCATCACCGGCGCCGCCTCCGCCGCCGAGGCCGACGTGGCGGCGGCGGTGGCGGGCATCCGCGCCCATACCGACCTGCCGATCGCCGTCGGCTTCGGCATCCGCACGCCGGATCAGGCGGCGGCCTTCGCCCGCATCGCCGATGCGGCGGTGGTCGGATCGGCGGTGGTGGCGCAGATCGCCGGCAGCCTCGACACCGACGGCCGGGCGACGGCGGAAACGGTGACCAGGCCGCTGGCGCTGGTGCAGGCCCTGGCCGGCGGGGTGCGGACGGCGCGCGGCTGACGGTCGCCCACGCCAGGAAACGCTTCCCGATTTGACACCGCCCCACCGGCGCGCTATTGCAAGGGATAGTCATTCTCAACAACGGCGGGCAGCCGGCGCTCTTACGGGACGCCGGCCGCCGCTTCGGCTTCCCGGGTACATGGCATC
>JAEWWF010000133.1 GCA_023396465.1 Pseudomonadota bacterium | reverse complement strand
GCCGCGCGGCGGGGCGGGGCGTGGAGTGGCGACAGGGCCGCGCCCGTCGCCTCCCGCCCCGCCGGCCGTTGCGTCACACCGCCTTGGAATGCCGTTGTTCGCCGGCCTTCAGGTACTGGTCGAACTTGGCCGCCACGGCGCGGACCAGCGGGCGGCCGTCGTCGGTGACGGCGAGGCGCCAGCCGTCGCGCTGAACCACGCCGTCGCCTTCCAGGTCCGACAGGGCCGCCACCTCGTCGGCGAAGTGCTCCGGGGTGATGCCGTAGGGCGCCGCCACCGCCTCCAGGTCCACCGCCAGATCGCACATCAGGCGCTCGATCACCGCCCGGCGCAGCTTGTCTTCCTCCGACAGGCCGCGGCCGCGGGTGGTGGGCAGCAACCCGTCGTGAACCATGCGCTGATAGGCGTGGATGCCGCCCTCATTCGCCACATATCCCTGCGGCAGCGAGCCGATGCCCGAGGCGCCGAAGCCGATCAGGGTGGAGGCGGTGTCGGTGGTGTAGCCCTGGAAGTTGCGGTGAAGCGTCGCTTCGTTGAGGGCCTTGGCCATTTCGTCGTCGGGCGCGGCGAAGTGGTCGAGGCCGACGGCGACATAGCCATGCTCACGCAGGCGGTCCTGCGCCGCCTCGTACTGGCTCCAGCGTTCGGCCATGCCGGGCAGGGCCTCTTCCGGCAGCAGGGTCTGGTGCTTGCGCATCCACGGCACATGGGCGTAGCCGAACAGGCTGATGCGGCGCGGCGCCAGGGTGACGGCTTGGTCGATGGTCTCGACCACGCTGTCCGTCGTCTGGTAAGGCAGGCCGTAAATCAGGTCCATGTTCAGCTCGGTGATGCCGTGCTTGCGCAGGAAGCCGGCCACTTCCTCCACCATTTCGTAGGGCTGGATGCGGTTCACCGCTTCCTGGACCTTGCGGTTGAAATCCTGCACGCCAAGACTGGCGCGGGTGACGCCGGCCTCGCGCATGGCGATGACATAGGCTTCGTTGGCGGTGCGCGGGTCCAGTTCCACCGCCACCTCGGCATCGGTGGTCAGGTCGAAGTGCTGGCGCACCTTGTCCATGGTGCGCTTGAAGTCCTCGGCCGTCAGGATGGACGGGGTGCCGCCGCCGAAATGCACATGCCGCGCCTTGAATCGCGAGGGCAGCCTGGTCGCCACCAGATCGACCTCGGCCAGCAGCGCCTCAAGATAGACGGCGATGGGGTCGTAGCGTTTGGTGATCTTGGTGTGGCAGCCGCAGAACCAGCACATCTCGGCGCAATAGGCGATGTGGAAATACAGCGACAGCTCTTCCGTCGGCGGCAGGTCGGCCAGCCACTTGCCGTAGGTCTCGCCGGTCACCTGTGGGGTGAAATGCGGGGCGGTGGGGTACGACGTGTAGCGCGGCAGGCGCAGGTCGTACTTCTCGACGAGATCGTGTCGCATGGTTCCTCTGTGCTCTATGGGCGCCGACGGTCGACGCCGAGGCTTTCGTCCCGGTCAGGGGGCGCTATAGTAGCGCGTCGTCCACGGGAGGTTCCATGCCTCGTTTTTGCGCCAATCTGTCCACGCTGTTCACCGACCGGCCGTTCCCCGACCGCTTCGCCGCCGCCGCCGAGGTGGGGTTCAAGGGCGTGGAAATGCAGTTCCCCTATCACCTCGACCGCGATGCGGTAATGGCCGCGCTGGCCGATCACCGCCTGTCCATGGTGCTATGTAATGCTCCGCCCGGCGATTGGGAAGCCGGCGAGCGCGGCCTTGCCGCCCTGCCGGGGCGGGAGGAGGAATTCCACGACAGCCTCGACCTGGCGCTGGAGTGGTGCGGCGCGCTGCGCTGCGCCAACCTGCATGTCATGGCCGGCATCGTCGACGAGGATGACCCCGACGCCCTGGAAGAAGCCTACGACACCTATCTGCGCAATCTCGGATACGCGGCGGCGCAGGCCCAGGTGCATGGCGTGAAGGTGTTGATCGAGCCCATCAACGGCATCGACATGCCCGGCTATTTCCTCCAGCGGCCCGACGACGCGGCGCGGGTGCTGGATGAGGTCGATCATGACAACCTGTTCTTGCAGTTCGACATCTACCACGCCCAGATCACCCAGGGCGGTCTGACCGACTTCCTGGAGGCCAATCTGCACCGCATTGCTCATATGCAGGTCGCCGGCGTGCCCGGCCGGCACGAGCCGGATTCCAACGGCGAGGTCAATTTTCCCTATCTCTTCAACCTCATCGACGCCCATGGCTACGATGGTTGGGTCGGGTGCGAATATCGCCCGCGCATCAATACCCTCGCCGGTCTGCGCTGGGCGCGGGAATGGGGGATTGGGCTTGACCGGAAGGCGTAGTACCATCGTCGGGAGACTGGGGAAGGAGGGCGCGCCAGCGGCGCGCCGATAGAGGAGAGAAGGGTTCCGTGCCTGCTGACAACGTCAAGGCCAGCAAGCCGCCGCCTGCCCAGGGTGGCGGCGGCGAACGGCGTGCCTGTCCCGAACTGCGGCAACAGGCCCAGAAGGGATACGAGGTACTGCTCGCCCTGCTGGAAAAGGCTGGGCATAGCGAGTTCATCGACAAGCTCGGCAACCGGCGTCGGGTCGATGACGTGCTGGGGGAACTGCCGGAGGTGGTGCCGTCGCTGCTGGACATGGTGTGGGAGCTGCGCGACTCGCCGCAATTCCGGCCCTTTTTCCAGGCAGCGGGCGGTGGCGGCACGGTCAGCGACCGCGAAACCCCGATCGCCCCCTGCGGCCGCACCTTCGCCGAGGTGGTCCGCGCCCACCTCATGGGCGCCGCCCGCATCTACATGGACCGCCTGGAAAAAGCCTGGGCCGTGAAGGAGGCCAAACGCGAGGCCGCCCGTCACGCCAAGGAGGAAGCGCGTGAACGCAAGAGCCTCGGCGGCCGCCTCAGCCAGGCGACCCGCAAGCTGATTTCCGGCGACCCCACCTTCGAGCCGGCGGATTTCCGCGAGAAATATCCGGGTCACGGCGTCTACGTGCTGATCAAGCCGTACCTGCGCGAGGAATGGCAGTTCACCATGGTGCGCGCCTATGCCCGCCTGCGCACCCGTCAGGCGGAGGCGCTGGGCTCGCTCATCACCTTCTTCAAGACGCCGGAGGAACTGGAACCGGTTCTGGCACTGAAGAGCGCCGATATCTCGGTGGTGCGCGGGGTGGCGCGGGCCTTCGCCGAAGTCCGCAACGGCGTCGGCATGGCGTCCGCCACGTCGGCCAAGCCCGGCCCCAATTCGCGCTCCAAGATCAGCGCCGCCGAACAGCGACGCTTGGACGAGATGGAACCTGCCATCGCCGCCCTCGAAAGCCGTACCTTCGAAGCCTTGGTGACCGAGCATTCGACGGGGCTTGAAACCATTCTCAAGCAGGGTGCCAGCGTCGATACCCTGGTGCGCCGTCTGACGCCGGTGTTCGGTGACGAGGTTTGGCGCCTGTTCGCCGAGCCGGACCGGCTGCGCAACGTCCTCAACGTGCCGGAGCATGTGGCGCCCGCCCTCGGGCGGCTGAGCCAGCATGTGCCGCCGGCCATCAGCCGCATGATCGAGCAGATCAGCAATCGCGAGCTGGGGCGTGATCTCATGGTCTTCGCCGCCGAGGAACTGGGCGAGGACACCTTCGCCGCCTACCTCAACGACGAGGAGCGGCTGAAGATCTGGCAGGCCATTCCCGGCAAGTTCAACAACTCCTTCAACTACCAGCCGGATGCCTTGCCGGGGCAGGGCAGCGTGCGCAACGCCGAAGACCTGCGCATGGTTTGCGCCGGTTTGTTCGAGTCGCTGCGCAAGGGGCTGCTGGAGAAGTTCGGCTGACCGAGCCTCGGCGGGTGGGGGCGCCTATTGCGCCGCCACCCCGTTGGCCACCGTGCGCTGGGTTTGCTCGCCCAGGCCGCTGATGCCGAGCCGCATGGTCGATCCCTCCCGCAGATAGACACCACGGCCGAGGCCGGTGCCGGCCGGTGTGCCGGTGAGGATCACGTCCCCCGGCAGCAGGCTGAGGAAGCGGCTGAGGTAGCTGACGATGTGTGCCACCGGGAAGATCATGTCGGCGGTGGTGCCATCCTGCATGCGGGTGCCGTCCACGTCCAGCCACACCTTCAACGCCTGCGGGTCGGGCACCTCGTCCGGTGTCACCAGCCAGGGGCCGAGGGGGCAGAAGTTGGGGCACGACTTACCCTTGATCCACTGGCCGCCGCGGTCGAGTTGATAGGACCGTTCCGACACGTCGTTGGCGACGCAGTAGCCGGCGACATGGGACAGGGCGTCCTGCTCCCGCACACCATAGGCGCGGCGGCCGATCACCACCGCCAGTTCCGCTTCCCAGTCGGTCTTGATGGAGCCGCGCGGCAGGTGGATGCGATCGTCCGGGCCGCACAGGGCACTGGTGTGCTTGCTGAAGACGATGGGCTCCGGCGGCGTCGGGGCGCCGGTTTCGGCGGCATGGTCGCGGTAGTTGAGGCCGATGCACAGGATGTTGCCCACCCCCGCCACCGGCGGCCCCAGGCGGGTACCCGGCGGCACCGTTGGCAGGGAGGCGGTGTCCAGCCCATGCAGACGATCCCAGTCGGCGGCCGTCAGGCGAGCGGGGGCGATGTCCTCGACCACCGCCGACAGGTCGCGGATGGTTCCGTCGTGGTCCAGCAGGCCGGGCTTCTCGGCCTCGGGTGGACCCCAGCGCAGCAGCTTCATGATCGTCTCCGGCGGTGACTGATGGCGCGCCACTATAGCAACCACCGGGGCCGCCGGAGAAGCCGCCGATGGTCAGGGCCGGTCGGCCAGACGGGGCAGGGTGCCGCCGTCCGGGCGCTGCCGTCCGACCCTGCCGCCGGATGGTGTCAGGTCAGGGCGTCGATCTCGGTTTCGGTCAGGTTGCCGGGGACGATGGTGACCGGGATGCGCAGCTTACCGGCATTCTTGCCGGTCAGGGCCTGCACCAGCGGACCCGGCCCCTCGCCGCCGATGGCGGCGCCCAGCACCAGAACGGAAATGTCCTCGTCTTCCTCGATCAGGGCGAAGAGTTCCTCCCGCAGGGAGCCTTCGCGCACGATCAACTCCGCCCGCTGCCCGGAACAGGCGTGGACGGTGGCGGCCAGTTGTTGCAGGCGGCGCTCGGCGTCCTCGCGCGCCTCCTGCTGCATCAGGTTGCCGACGAACATCCAGTGGCCGCCCTCCGCCGGTTCCACCACCGACAGCAGAGCGACACGGCCGCCGCTGCGGGCGGCGCGGCGCGCGGCGAAGCGGGCGGCGGCATGGAGTTCGGGACTGTCATCGACCACCACCAGGAAGGTCCGGCGGCGGGCAAGAGGGCGGCTGAGCGACGCGGCTTCGGTCGGCACGCCGCCGAGGGGAAGCTCGACATGCATGGGTGATCTCCTCCCAGAGCTTTGGGCCGCGTTTTTCCGGCTCCATTGATATGCCGACCATGATGGCGATGCATCGGGCGGATGACAAACGGATTGCCATCGGACACCACTTTATCACGGGGCGCCCCGTCAACCGGCGTGACCCCAGCCCCAAAGTTCGGCGCAAGGAGAATAGCAACAGGCCAGGGTCCTCGGAAACGAATCCTGTGCTGCGCTGCACGCCCAGGGGGTGGTGGTCGCGGTGCGGCGGACGGCTGATCCTAAAGGACCGGAGGCAGGCCAAGGCTGTAGAGATCGTCCGGCCGCGACACCAGGTCGTAAAGCAGCTTGCCGGCCACCGTCAGCACGATCAGCGCGAGCAGGCTGCGCATCTGCTCCGCGTTCAGCTTGTAGCCGAATCGGGCGCCCATCTGCGCCCCCACCACGCCGCCGGCCAGCAGCAGCACCGCCAGCACGGCATCGACCGCCTGATTGGCGCTGGCCTGAAGCCAGGTCACGTTGGCGGCGACGAAAATGATCTGGAACAGCGACGTGCCGACCACCACCGCCGTCGGCATCTCCAGCAGGTAGATCATGGCCGGCACCATGATGAACCCGCCCCCCACCCCCATGATGGCCGACAGCACGCCGACGAAGGCGCCGATGGCCAGCGGCGGGATGACGCTGATGTACAAGCGGGAGCGGCGGAAGCGCACCTTCAGGGGCATGTTCTGGCCCCAGGCATGGCGATGCGCCTTGCGGGCTGGCGGGCGTCGGCCGCCGCGCCGTCGGCGCATCTGTTGCAGGCTCTCGAACAGCATCAGTCCGCCGATGATGCCGAGCATGATGACGTAGAGAATCTGCACCACCGTCTCGACCTGGCCGAGCCGTCTCAAGATGGCGAACAGCCAGACGCCGAGCGACGAGCCGGCGACACCGCCGGCCAGCAGCACCAGCCCCATCTTGACGTCGACGTTGCCGCGCCGCCAGTGGGCGAGCACGCCGGATACCGAGGCGCCCACCACCTGATTGGCGCCGGTGCCGACGGCGACGGTCGGCGGAATGCCGAGGAAGATGAGCAACGGCGTCAGGAGAAAGCCGCCCCCGACCCCGAACATGCCCGACAGCACGCCCACCAGCCAGCCCACCCCGAACAGCACGAGGACGTTCTCGGTCATGTTGGCGACGGGCAGGTAGATGTCCATGAAGAGCGGCGGCGGTCGGCGGGCGGTGAGCGGAAGGAGGACGGGGCGGGCGGCACGATGAGGCGGCGCGCACGGACGACGCTACCCTGTTCCGCGCCGCCTGCCTAGCCTGCTCGGACGGGACTACGGCGCGGGAGCCGGTGGCGGCGGCGCCTCAGCCGGCTTCGATTTGTCCGCCGGCCCGGTACCACGCCATGATCCCCCCCTCCAGGCGATGGATATCACCGCTATAGCCCGCCGCCTTGAGGGCGAAGGAGGCGGGGGCGCAGCGCATGCCGCTGGCACAATGGATCACCAGGTGCTGGTCCGGCCCCACCGCCGGCACGGCGGCTGGATCGAAGCGTGACAGCGGCACCAGGGTGGAGCCGGGGATATGGGCCTGGGCGTATTCGCCAGGCTCGCGCACGTCGACGATGACGGCGGTGCCTTCGGCGACCCACTGCATCACATCTTCGGGGCTCGCCATGTGGATGGTGGCCATGAACAACGGACTCCCTGCGTTAGAAGCGATCCTGGCGATGGACAATGGGCGCCGTCGTCGCCGGGTGCAAGGGGGTCAGCGCGATCCTCCGGGGCCGCTCCCCAGCGGGCGCGGCTCGGCGATGGCGAAGACCAGCGCCAAGGTGGCGAAGACGACACCGGCGCCGGTCAGGGCCCCCACCGGCCCCATCCGGGGCAGCAGCACGGTTTCCGCGAGCAGCAGGCCGAGGCCGCCACCCCCCGCCGCGCAGGCCAGCATGGAGCCGAGGGCTGGGCCTCGCGCGAGCGGGCGTTCGTCCACCGCCAGTTTCAGCAGCACGGCCACGGCGGCACCGGCGGCCAGGGCCGGCGGCAACAGAAGCAGCACGGCGAGGGTGAACTGACGCGCTTCGCCGTTCAGGCCGGCGCCGGTCAGCACCTCGGTCATGGCGGCGGGCAGCAGGGCGGCGGCGACGCTGGCC
>JAEWWF010000422.1 GCA_023396465.1 Pseudomonadota bacterium | reverse complement strand
CCGTCGCCCCACAGGGTGACGGTGGCGCTCTCGCCCGCCTTCAGGCTGGGCTTGCTGAGGCCGACCAGCACCGGGCGGCCGTCCATCTTCACGGCGGTGACGGTGGCGCCCACTTCGTCGGCGGCGGCCTGGAAGGCGCGGCCGGACAGGGTGGTGCCGTCCTCGCTCAGGGCCATGATCTCGCGCAGATCGGTGCCGCCGAGGCTGACCGAGCCGCGCCATTCATAGCCGGTGAAGACGCTGGCGAGCCCTTCGCCGGTCAGCGGCTGGCCGGCGGCGTCGGTGAGGTCGTAGGCGACGCGATAGGTGCCTTCACCGGCCGCCGTCACGGTCATGGTGCCGCCGTAGGCGCCCTTGCCGGGCTGGTAGGCCGCAAGCGCCCAGGTGCCGGCGGGATCGGTCTTGCCGGCGTCCTTCCAGGCGGTCCAGGCGGCGGTTTCATAGGGGAAGCGCTGGCCGAGGATTTGCGGCGTCTCGGTGGAGATGCGCTGCCAATATTCGTGATCGCGGGACATGAACTGATATTCGGCGGTGGGGAACTGGCCGACGTGGAAGTGGGCCAGCTTCAACCATTCATCGGCATCGCGCCGCTGCAACGCCACGCGGGCGAAGCTGTGACAGCGGGCGCAGGTGGTGACGAGGCCCTCGTCTGCTTCCGCCTCGGCGACGTTCGGCTGCCGCTCCAGGATATAGCGGTAGTCGGCGGTTTCCGCCGGTGCGAGACCCTGGGTGTCGGCAAGATAGCGGATCAGGGAGGTCGCCTCGTCCTCCGACAGACGGGCGCCGTGCAGGTGCCCCATGCGGAACAGCGTCATCTCCCAGCCTTCCGGGCTCTTGCGGATGTGGCTGATGCGTTTCCAGCCGTCGCCCTCGGGCGTGTGGCAGCTGGCGCAGCGTTCGGTGATGATCGCCCGCGCGTCCGGCGCCTGCGCCTGGGTCTGCGCCGCCGCGCCGCCGGCCGCGAGGCCTGCGGAAACGGCGATCAGGGATGCCGGCAGCAGCCCTGTCCTCCATCGCGTCATGTGTCCTACTCCAACCCTGTTCCAGTCGTTTGTCTTGTATTCCCCCGACGGGGCGGGCGGTGGGCGGCGCGGCCTGGACCAGCGCCGCCCGTCCCGTCTCCGTCAGACCACCATGCAGACGGACTTTTCCTCGGTGTAGAGATCGAGGACCGACCGTCCCATCTCGCGCCCCCAGCCCGACTGTTTGAAGCCGCCGAACGGCAGCGCCGCATCCAGCACGTTATGGGCGTTGACCCACACCGTGCCGGCCTTGATCTTCGGCACCAGACGATGAATCTGGCGCAGATCGGTGCCCCACACGCTGGCGGCGAGGCCATAGGGCGTGTCGTTGGCGGCCTTCGCCACCTCGTCCAGATCGTGGAAGGGCATGGCGCAGAGCACCGGGCCGAAGATTTCCTCGCGCACCACGGTGGCGTCGGGGCCGCAGCCCACCAGCACCGTCGGCTCTACGAAGAAGCCGTCGCGGTCGGCGCGGCGGCCGCCGCACAGGGCCTCGGCGCCCTCGCTCAGGCCGGCGTCGATGTAGCCGGCGACGCGGCGCGCCTGCTCCTCCGACACCAGCGGCCCCATCTGGGTTTCGGGGTCAAGGCCGTGGCCGAGGCGGATGCCCTTGGCCGCCGCCGCCACGCCCTCGGCCACCCGGTCGAAGATCGAGCGATGGACGTAAAGCCGCGAGCCGGCGGTGCAGACCTGGCCGTGGTTGAAGAAGATGGCGTTGGCGGCGCCGCCGATGGCCTGCTCCAGGTCGGCATCGGGCAGCACGATGACCGGCGACTTGCCGCCCAGTTCCAGCGACACCCGCTTCAGGTTGGACATGGCGGCATGGCCGATCAGCTTGCCGACCTCGGTCGAGCCGGTGAAGGCCACCTTGTCCACGTCCGGGTGCTCCGCCAGCCGGGCGCCGGCGATGTGGCCGAAGCCGGTGACGACGTTGACCACGCCGGCCGGATAGCCGGCTTCCAGGACCAATTCGCCCAGGCGCAGGGCCGACAGCGGCGTCTGCTCCGCCGGTTTCAGCACGGAGGTGCAGCCCACCGCCAGCACCGGGCCAAGCTTCCACGCCGCCATCAGCAGCGGGAAGTTCCACGGCACGATCTGCGCCACCACGCCCACCGGCTCGCGCTGGGTATAGGCGAACAGCTTGGCGCCGGGCATGTAGGGGACGGAGACGGGGACCGTCGAACCCTCGATCTTGGTCGCCCAGCCGGCCATGTAGCGCAGGAAGTCCACCGCCAGGAGGACGTCGGCGTGACGGGCGATCACCTTGGCCTTGCCGTTGTCCAGGCTTTCGATTTCCGCCAGTTCGTCGGCATTGGCCTCGATCAGGTCGGCCAGCTTCCACAGCAGCTGGCCGCGGGCGGTGGGGGTCATGACCGCCCAGGCGGGGTTCTCGAAGGCGTCGCGGGCGGCGGCGACGGCGGCGTCGACATCGGCGGCGGTGGCCTGCGGGGCGCGATGGAACACCCGCCCGGTGGCCGGGTCGACCACGTCGAAGGTGGCGCCGTCGGCGGCCGCCACCCAGCGGTCGCCGATCAGCATGCGCCCGTCGGACAGGCGCGACAGGAATTCGGTGACGGCGGCGGAGGGCGCGATCTGGCTGCCCTGGCTGCTGATATGCATGCGGTTTCACTCCCGAGTTCTTCTTGCGGCGACGCGCAGGCGGGAGGGAAAGCCGGTCGATCGACGGCGGCACCGGGCGGAGGGCCGGCGGCGTGCAACGGGGCACGCGCGCGCACTCCTGGCGCCGCTCAGCGGGGGTCGGGTGGTGGTGAGTGTATGGTGGTGTGTGTCGTGCCCCGGATCATCGTCGTCTACCAGCGCTCCCTGTCAGAGCCCCCGGCCGCCGGTTTGTTTGGGTGGCGGTCCGGGTGATCCTGCCTGCAGGACCAGCATCAGTGTTCCATCGCCGGGGCGGGATGGAAATTGGCCCGACGTATCGCATCGGCGGGCGCCGGTATTGTTCGGAGGTATCAGCAAACATGCCGGGGGTTACGACCCGGCGGGCGGCGGGAAGAGGCGTTCCGGCCCCTCCCCGCGCCATCGGACGCGCGGCTTACACCCGGTAGCCGAGCAGCCTTGGCAGCCACAGCACCAGTTCCGGCCACACGATGACCGCCACCATGGCCAGCGTCATGGACCCGACCAGCCACAGGATCCAGCGGAAGGTGCTTTCCATGGTGATGCCGGCGACGGTGGTGGTGACCATCAGGTTGACCGCCACCGGCGGCGTGAACTGGCCGATGGCGATGTTCATGGCCATGACGACGCCGAACCAGGTGACGTTCCAGTTGAAGGCGCTCACCACCGGCATCAGCAGCGGCAGCATGATCAGGTAGATGCTCACCCCGTCCAGCACCATGCCGGCCGCCAGCAGGAAGACCATCACCACCGCCAGGATGACCCATTGGTTGTCCGACAGCGCCAGCAACGCCGCCGCCGACGCCTCGAAGGTGCCGAGCGTGGCGCCGGCCCAGGCGAAGATGCCGGCCAGCGAGATGATCAGCATGACGATGGCCGAGGTCACGGCACTGTCGACGAACAGCTTGTAGACACCGGCGAAGGTCAGGTTGCGGTAGACCACCGTGCCGACGAACAGGCCATAGGCGACCGCCACCACCGCCGCCTCGGTCGGGGTGAACAGGCCGGAGCGCAGGCCGCCAAGGATGATCACCGGCGCCATCAGACCCGGCACGGCGCCGATGAAGCTCTTCAGCAGCGGCGGCCGCTCGGTCCCCTCGTGGGCGCCGAAGTCGTGGCGGCGCGACAGCCACAGCACCGGCAGGATGATGGCAAGGCCGGCCAGCAGGCCGGGGATGACGCCGCCCGCGAACAGCGCCCGCAGGTCCGCCCCCGGCACCATGATCGAATAGACGATCAGGGCGATGGACGGCGGGATGAGGATGGCGGTGGAGGCACCGGCGGCGATGACGCTGGCGGTGAAGGGCTTGGGGTAGCCGGCCTTCATCATGCTCGGCACCATCACCATGGCGACGGCCGCCGCGTCGGCGGGGCCGGAGCCGGACATGCCGCCCATCATCAGGCACACCAGCACCGCCACCACGGCAAGCCCGCCGCGCCGTGGCCCGATGAGGGCGCTGGCGAAGGTGACAAGGCTTTTCGCCACCCCCGACCGCTCGAAGATCATGCCGGTGAGGATGAACAGGGGAATGGCGATCAGCGGATACTTGGCGAGCCCGTTGTAGGTGTTGGTGCCGACGCTGGCGAGGGCATAGGCATCCAGCCCGATCCAGATGCCGACCACACCGGCGAAACCCAGCGCCACGGCGATGGGGGTGCCGATGACCATCAGCACCGCGAAGGCGGCCAGCAGGCCGAGACTGGCGGTCATGACGGCCGATCCTCCCGCGCCGGCCGCAAGGTCAGCCAGGCCCGTTCCAGCACCCGGAACAGGATCACCGCCGACAGCAGCGGCAGCCACACGGTATAGATCCAGTTGGGATAGCCAAGGCCGGCCGAGACGGTCTCGAACTCCCATTCATCCAGCGCGAACAGGGCGCCGTAATAGAGCACCATGGAGAACAGCGCCGTGGTCACCACCAACGTCACCACCTCGGCGGCCAGCCGCAGCGGACGCGGCAGGCGCTCCAGGAAGAAGGTGATGCGGATATGATCCTGCCGGGCGAAGGCGACCGAGGCGCCCAGCAGGGTCATCACCACCAGCAGGAAGACGGAAAATTCCTCGGTAAAGGCGAAGGAGACATTGGTGAGGTAGCGCACCACCACGTTGCCAAGGCTGATGGCGCAGATCAGCGCCATGGCGATGGCGGCGCCGGCCTCCTCCACCTTCAGCGGCACCCTGGGCGCTGGCGGCGGATCGGCGGCCGGCCCCTGGGGGCCGTGATGGGCCGGATCGGGCAGGTCGCTCACGACAGGACTGTCTTCTGGTAGCTGCCGGCGTCCATGTCGCGGATCTCGACGCTGACGTGGGTTTCCGCGGCGGTGCTGACGCCCAGGGACGCCACGGCGGCGGCCAGCACCGCCTCCGCCAGGGCCTTCTTGGCGTCGGTGGTACGGCCGGCGAGCAGGCCGATCTCCACATGCAGCATGGCGCGGCCGGAGGCGCCGTCGCCGATCACCGGGCTGCCGATGTCCACCACCCGCGTCTTGCAGGCGGCGACCGAGGCGGCGACGTGCTCGACGGTCAGGTGGTGGATGGTCAGCGCCAGGGCGCGGGCATCCAGGGACGCCAGACCGGAGGAGCGTTCAATGCGGATATGCGGCATGGGAGAGGACTTTCCGTGATGAGGATGGGAGGGGCTTCCGACGGCGAGGAAGCGACGGAAGCCCCGCCCCCTGTTACTGGCGGCTGGCGGCGACGGACTCTTCGGCCTGTTTCACCAGCTCCGGCCCGATCTTCTGCGCCCAGCTGTCGTAGACGCCGCGGGTGGCCTCGACGAAGGCCTTCTGTTCCTCCGGCGCCAGTTCGACGATCTCGGCGCCGGTGGCCTTGATTTCCTCGATCAGCGCCGGAACTTCGGCGGTGATGCCCTTGCGGGCGGCGGCGATACCCACCTTGCCGGCGTCGACGGCGGCCTGGCGCAGGATTTCCTGGTCCTCGGGCGAGAAGGTGTCCCACACCCGCTTGCTGACGGCGAAGATCAGCGGATCGTTCATGTAGTGCCAGAGGGTGATGTGCTTCTGGCCCACCGTGTCCATCTTGGCGACGGCATAGACCGACAGCGGGTTTTCCTGGCCGTCGACGGCGCCGGTGGTGAGCGCCGGCTTGGCGTCGGCCCAGCTCATCTGGGTCGGGTTGGCGCCGAGCGCCGTGAAGGTGTCGTTGAACAGCGGCGAGCCGACGACACGCATCTTCAGGCCCTTCAGATCATCGGGCGTGCGGATCGGGTGCTTGGAGTTGCTGACCTCGCGGAAGCCGTTCTCGGCCCAGGCCAGCGGCACCACGCCCTGCTTCTCGATGGCGGCGAAGACGGCCTCGCCGGCCGGGCCGCCGGTGATGGCGTCGGTGGCGGCGAAGTCGGTCGCCAGGAACGGCAGCGAGAACAGGTTCAGTTCCTTCACCTGCGGCGACCAGTTGATGGTCGAGCCCACCGCCATGTCGATGATGCCCTGGCGCATGGCGGTGAATTCCTTGGTCTGGTCGCCCTGCACCAGCTGGCTGTTGGCGTAGACCTTGAGGTTGATGCGGCCGTTGGAGCGCTCGCCGACCAGCTTCACCCATTCCTCGGCGGCGATGCCCCAGGGGAACGGCGTGCCGAGCACGGTGGAGACCTTGTACTCGTCCTTGTAGTCGGCGGCCTGCGCCGGCAGCGCGATCATGGCCGCCACGACGACGCCCAGCACACCCTTCATCCACGACATGACGGTTTCCTCGTTGCGTATTTTTCCATCGGACGGAAGGGAGATTATCCCCTTCCCCCGCCGCCACGCAACGGATGCAAACCCGCACCCGCCGCAGGGCTGCATCCCTTACCGCGAATTAATGGCCGTTCATTTGCTAACGAATGGGGTTCGGCGCGACAGTGGGCGGCATCCCTCCCGGCCTCTCGGAGCCCGCCCGCCATGCCGACGCCCTCCAACACCTCGGCCGCCACCGCCGGGGCTCATGCGGTCCGCGCCCTGCTGAAGGGACTGCGCGATCTGATGCTGCGCTTCATCCTGCCGATCGCCGGCCTTGGTCTGGTGCTGTGGCTGGCGGAGGAGGCGCTGCTGGCCCTCGGCGTCCACGGCGACATGGCCAAGATGCTGCGCTTCGGCGTGCTGCCGCTCTACGTCCTGATGATGCTGCGCCTCGGCCGCCAGCCGAAGGCCTGACCCTCAGCCGTCGAACACGATCCGCGCCCGCAGACCCGGCCCGTTGTCGCCAAACTCCAGCCGCGCCCGGTGCATGCGGACGATGGCCGCCACCAGCGACAGACCAAGGCCGTTGCCGGGCGTGGAACGACTGGCGTCCAGGCGGACGAAGCGGTCGGTGACGCGGGCGCGGTCGGCTTCCGGGATGCCGGGGCCGCTATCGCCCACCTCCAGCGCCGGGGCGTCGGTGGCGATGGCGGCAACGTGGATACGGCCGCCGGGCGGCGTGTACTTGATCGCATTGTCGACCAGATTGCCCAGCGCCTGGAACAGCAACTCGCGGCTGCCCTGCACGGCCACCCCGGCCGGCGCCGCCGACGCCATGGTCAGACCCTTTTCCTCCGCCAGCGGGCCATAGAGGTCCACCACGTCCTCGACCAACGCCCCCAGGTCGACACTCACCGCGCTCGGCACGCCGACGCCCGCCTCGGCCTCGGCGATGGACAGCAGGGCGTTGAAGGTCACCAGCAGCGCGTCGGCCTCGGCCATGGCCTGGGCCGCCGCCTCGCGCAGCTCCTCCGCCGATCCGTCCCGTGCCACCGCCTGTTCCAACTGGGTGCGGATGCGGGTGAGCGGGCTGCGCAGGTCGTGCGCCACGTTGTTGGAGACGGTACGGATGCCGGTCATCAGCCGCTCGATCTGGTCGAGCATCTGGTTGAGGGTGGCGGCCAGGCGGTCGAACTCGTCGCCGGAGCCGTCGGTCTGCATGCGGTGGGAGACGTCGCCGCGCATGATGGTCTCGGCGCCGCGGTTGAGCCCGTCGATGCGCGCCAGCACCCGCCGGCTGACCACCAGCCCGCCGCCGAACCCCAGCACCAGCGTGCCGGCCAGCGCCCAGGTCATGGCTTCGGCCATCAGGTTCTGGAAACGGTCGAGGGCGCGGGTGTCGCGGCCGACCAGCAGCATGAAGCCACCTTGCAGCCGGAAGGCGCGGGCGCGGCCGTAAGCCGCCTCGGTGCCGTCGCCGGCCAATGGGAAGACCACCCAGCTGCCCACCTCGTCGGCATTGGCCGGCCACGCGGAGACATTGCCGGCGATGGGGCGCAGGTGCGGGTCGGTCAGCAGGTAGAGCGCCCCGGACAGGTTCTGCGGCCCGGTGCGCCCCTCGATGGCGCGCACCAGCCCGGCCAGCCCGGCGGTCCGGTAATGCTGCGCCAGGGCGTCGATCTCGGAGGCGATGCTGTCGTCAATGGCGCGGCCGATGTTCTGCGCCGTCGCCCAGTGAATGGCGCCGAGCAGGATCAGCACCGACACGCCGAACACCGCCGTGTAGGCCAGCGTCAGACGGAAGGCGCTGGTGCGCAGGAACCTACGAAACCGCACGGAGGGTATATCCGGCGCCGCGCACGGTGTGCAGCAAGGGTTGATCGAAATCCTTGTCCACCTTCTGCCGCAGGCGGCTGATGTGAACGTCGATGACGTTGGTCTGGGGGTCGAAGTGGTAGTCCCACACCCCTTCCAGCAGCATGGTGCGGGTCACCACCTGACCGGCATGGCGCAGGAGGAATTCCAGCAGCTTGAATTCGCGCGGCTGCAAATCAATGATCCGGCCGGCCCGCCGCACCCGCCGCTCGATCAGGTCCATCTCCAGGTCGGCGACGGCGAGGCGGGTCTGGACCGTCGGCTCGGCGCGGCGGCGGGCCAGGGCCTCCACCCGCGCCTGCAACTCGGAGAAGGCGAAAGGCTTGGTGAGGTAATCGTCACCGCCGGCCTTCAGCCCCTTCACCCGGTCATCCACTTGCCCGAGCGCTGACAGGAACAGCACCGGCGTTTGCACCTCCGCCGCCCGCAGGGCCTGCACCATGGCGAGCCCGTCGAGCCCCGGCAGCATGCGATCGACCACCAGCACGTCGTAGGTGCCGTCGGTGGCATGGAACAGGCCGGCGCGGCCGTCGGTCACCCGATCGACCACACAGCCGGCTTCGGCGAGGCCTTTCTCGATGTAGGTTCCGGTCTTCTCGTCGTCTTCTACGACCAGCACGCGCATTGTCGTTCTCCTTCGGCGCGGGCAGGCGGACGGTGATCTAGGCCACCGTCCGCCTGCCGCCGACGCCACTTTAGGCGATATCGTCCGGCGAGTCAGGTCATGCCGTCGGCAGCGGCACCGGCACGAACAGGGTTTGCCCGTCGCGCCGCACCAGGAACAGCACCGACTTGCGCGCCTCCTCGCGGGCGGCGGCGATGGCGCCGCTGACCTCGTGGGGAGACGCAACGTCCGTGGCGCCGACGCGGGTGATGAGGTCGCCGCGCCGCAGGCCCCGCTCGGCGGCCGGACCACGGGGATCGACCGCCGTCACCACCACGCCGCGCTCGCCGGCCTCCAGGCCGAGTTGCCGCCGCGCGGCATCATCCAGCGGTGCCAGGGCGAGGCCGAGCGTATCCTGTCCCGGCGTCGCGGCGGCGGGGGCGGAGGCCACCGCCTCGCCACCGGGCATGGTGCCAAGGGTGACGCTCACGGCGCGGCTGTCGCCGTCGCGCAGGATGGTCAGACGCACCGGCTGTCCCGGCGTGCCGGCGGCGATCAGGCGCGGCAGGTCGCGCAACTGCTCCACCGTCGCGCCATCGACAGCGGTGATGACATCGCCGCTGCGCAGCTTGGCAGCGGCGGCGGGACCATCGGCGACCACGTCGGCGACCAGGACACCCTTGGTGGCCGGCAGGCCGAGGGCCTCGGCGATTTCCGGGGTCACCGGCTGGATGTTGACACCAAGCCAGCCACGGGTGACATGACCGCTGGCCTTCAACTGGGCGATCACCGGCTTGGCGACGTTGGACGGCACCGCGAAGCCGATGCCGACCGAGCCGCCGTTGGGCGAGTAGATGGCGGTGTTCACCCCCATCACCTTGCCGTCCAAGTCGAACATCGGGCCGCCGGAGTTGCCCTTGTTGATGGCGGCGTCGGTCTGGATGAAATCATCCAGCGGCCCGTTGCCGAGCGCCCGGCCGCGCGCCGAGACGATGCCCGCCGTCACCGTGCCGCCGAGGCCGAAGGGATTGCCGACCGCCATCACCCAATCGCCGACCTTCAGGGCATCGCTGTCGCCGAATTCCACGAACGGCAGCGGCCGGTCGCTGTCCACCTTCAGAAGGGCGAGGTCGGTCTTGTCGTCGGCGCCGATGACGCGGGCCTTCAGCGTGGTGCCGTCGGTGAGGGCGATGCTGACGTTTTCCGCTCCGTCGATGACATGGTTGTTGGTCACCACATGGCCGTCGCCGTCGATGACGAAGCCCGACCCCAGGCCGACGGAGGGACCGCCCCGGCCATGGGGGACGCCGGGCATCCCATCGGGCAGGCCGAAGCGGCGGAAGAACTCCTCCAGCGGGCTGCCGGGCGGGAACGGCAGACCGGGGATCGCCTCCGAGCCTTGGCCGACGGCCGCCGGCGCCTTCTCGGCGGTGATGGTGACAACGGCCGGCGACACCCGCTCGACCAGACCGGACAGGCTGTCCGGCATGGGCGCGGCGGCGGCGGCCTGCATCCACACGATCAGCCCGGCACCGGCCGTCAGGGCCGCCTTGACGAGTCTCCGGGACGGAGACACGGGCATGGGTACGGAAGTCCGCTGGGCGAACATTGCGTCGTCTCCTGCATGGCACGAGTGGGGAGCCGTGGCCGGAGGGAGCGGCGCGAGCGGATCGCGGGAGGGAACACGACCCGGGAGGACAGGGAGGGAGGGGGCGACCTGCCGCCCCGCCGCATCACCTCCGTCCACGGCATGGGAAGAAGATGGGACATGCCACCTCTCGCCGCCATGTCCGCGGCATTAAAGGTTGGTAAGGTCGGCCTGCCGACGGCTGGTCGGGGCGACAGCCTCTGCCCGCGTGACGGAATGGGCGGGCGGTGCTATCTCTGCCCTGCCCGCGCATCGCTGGAGAACTGATATGCCGAGGATGTCCGTCGCCGCCCTGGCCGCCGCCGCGACCATGATCGCCCTTGCCACCCTGCCGCGCCTTGCCGCCGCCGAGGAAGTGGGCTGTGTCTCGACGGTGTGGAAGATGCTCGGCCCCGATCACAAGATCTGCGTCGACGCCTTCGAGGATCCCAAGGTGCAAGGCGTGGTCTGCCACGTCAGCCGGGCCCGCACCGGCGGCGTCAAGGGCGCCTTCGGTTTGGCCGAGGACACCTCCGACGCCGCCATCGCCTGCCGACAGGTGGGGCCGATCTCCATCACGGCGCCGCTCAAGGATGGCGAGCAGGTGTTCAGCGAGCGCCGCTCGGTGCTGTTCAAGACGCTGCAAGTGGTGCGCTTCCACGACAAACCGCACAACACCCTGGTCTACCTGATCTACAGCGACAGGCTGATCGAAGGCAGCCCCAAGAACAGTATTTCCACCGTGCCGATCATGCCCTGGCGGGAGTAACACCGGGACCATTGTGCTATCCTCGCCCCATGGAGGAAGGACCGGAGGGGGAGGAAATTGCCATGATGGAAGCGCCCATTCCTGCCGATGACCTGGCGCGGGTGGCGTCGTTGCGGTCGATGGACCTGATCGCGACACCGGCCGACCCGGTGCTGGACGGCATCACCCGTCTCGCCCGCCGCATCGGCCAAGTGCCCATGGCCCTTCTGTCGCTTGTCGATGCGGAACGCCAGTGGTTCCTGTCGCGGGTAGGGCTCGACGCATCGGAGGCGCCCCGCCGCACCTCGTTCTGCGGCCACGCGATCGTTCAGAAAACCGCTTTCGTCATCCCCGATGCCCGGCATGACATCCGCTTCGCCGACAACCCGGTGGTGACCGGCCCGCCGTTCGTGCGCAGCTACGCCGGCCTTCCGCTGCGCAACAGTGACGGTCACGTCATCGGCACCCTGTGCCTGATCGACACCCGCCCACGCCGGTTCGAGGACGGTGTTCTGGCGGCCATGACGGACTTGGCCCGACTGGCCGAGGTCGCCCTGGAGAACCGCCGCATGGGCGAGACCCAGCGCCAGTTGGTGGCGGACCTGGACGTGGCCCGGCGGGAAGCCCTGCTGTGTCCGCTCACCCAGGCGTGGAACCGCCGCGGCTTCGATCTGCTCTACCAGCGCGAGGCCACCAAGGCCACCCGCGAGGGGCTGCCGCTCGGTCTGGCGATGCTCGACATCGACCATTTCAAGCGCATCAACGATACCCACGGCCACGAGGTTGGCGACCGGGTCATCCACCTGTTCGCGGACAACCTGCGCAGCACCGCCCGCGCCTACGACATCGTCTGCCGCATCGGGGGCGAGGAATTCGTGGTGCTGATGCCGGGCCTGCCGGCCGATGGGCTGGAAGGCACCGGCCTCAAGCTGCTGGCGGCCGTGCGGGGTCAGGGCGTGCTGCCGGTGGACGCCGACGCCCCGCCGCCCCATCGCTTCACCACCAGCATCGGCATGGTGGCCATCGGGCCGGGAATGGCCGAAGGCAATCAGGCCCTGGCGGTGCGGCGGGCGGACGAAGCGCTCTATCGCGCCAAGACAGCGGGCCGCGACCGGCTCGACATGGCGCCGCCGATCGAGGGATGACCGGCGGTCGCGACGCATCGCCGAAATCAGCCGCGATCCGGCGGTGGGGCGCGGGCGTAGTCTTTACTCAGAGGCCCATGGGCCATCGCCAGCCACGGAGGATTGCATGCTCGCCCTGACGACGATGATGATGATCGCGGCCGCCGCCGGCGTCACCGCCCTATGGACCGCCGACCGCCACCGCCGCCATCAGGGGCGCGTGCCGGCGCGAATCAACCGGCGGTCGCGGTGATAGGCCGCGCCAGCAGGCTCACCCGCTTGGCGCCGCCATAGGGTTCCAGCTCGCCGACGCTGGTGAAGCCGAGGGCGTCGTGGAAAGCCAGGGAGACCGGGTTGGCGGGCCTGATGTTGACCTCGCAGGTCACCCGCGCCACCCCGCGCGTTGCCGCCTCGGTGAAGACGTGCTCGTACAGCGCCCGCGCCGCGCCGCCGCGCCGGCGGGTCTGATCGACGACGATACGGTCGACATAGAGGAAATCCTCCATGTTGGCGCAGAACCAGCGGTAGTTCTCGCTGGCGTAGGACGCGTCAGGCCCGAACACGATCACGAACCCGGCCACCGCGCCCGCCTCGTCGACCGCTTTCACCGCGATCGCCGCCTCGTCCAGCAGCGCTTGCATGGCGGCGGGGTCGAGGTCGTTGACGTGCGGCACTGCGGCGGTGTTCAACGGCACGATCACCGGCAGGTCGGCGGATGTCAGTGGCAGCAGGGCAAAGCGGGGACGCGCGGCGGCGGTCATCGGGCGGGCTCCTCGGGCAAGCAAAGGCACGGGGTAGCCCGTCGCCCCGCCTGCCGCAAGGGCCATTACCGCAGGCGGCCGGCGAGGTGCATCCACAGGCGGGCGGCATCGACGGCGTCGCCCTCGGCGGAATGGCGGCGGCCCTCCGGCTCCAGCCCCTCGCGCGCCAGGGCGTCCTCCAGGGCCACCCGCTGGCCGCAGCCGTGCAGGGTGGTGTAAAGCTGGGCCAGATCGACGAAGCCGGGCGAGAACGGATGGCCGCCCGGCAGGTCCGCCACCATCACCGCCTCGTCCAGCAACAGGCGGTCGGCCCCCCAGGCGTACCACGCCTTGCGTCCCGGCCCCCAATCCTTGCGCAAACTGCCCAGCACCTGAGCCAACGGCCGGCCATGGGCGCGTAAGTCGGCGGGCGTGATGCCGGTCAGTTCGGTGCAATAGTCGGAGACGGTGGAGCGCTCCGGCCGCACCAGATAGCGGCCGCTGCGGGTGAGGCGCAGGTCCGCCGCGTCCACCTCCGCCAGCCCGATCTCGATGATCTCGCTCCCCTCCCCCTCGGGCGGCGGGCCGCGCCAGCAGGTGAGTTCCAGGTCGACGAACAGCAGACGGTCGAGGCGAAGGGAGGTGGCCATGGGCGAACCTTAGCGCCGGCCGCGGCGCCGCGCCACTGCCGCGTCAGCGCCGCCGGTCAGGGATGGATCAGCCCGCCGGGGCCAGCATCAGCCGTGCTCCGGCGGCGGAGACCTCGACGCGGGCGGTCTCGGCGATGCGATCATCGCAGCACACCACGTCGAAGGCATCCAGGCGGGCGAAGAACACCGGCTTGACGGTGTCGAACTTGCTGGAATCGAGCACCAGCGCCTTGGTCACCGCATTGGCGATGGCGGTCTGCTTGATGTCCACCTCGTGGAAGTTGGAGCAACTGACCCCGAACGAGCCATGGACGCCGCCCGCCGAGATGAAGGCGGTGTTGATGCCGATGCCGCGCAGCATGTCGAGCGCCTCCGGGCTGGAGAACGAGGCCGACGAACTGTGATAGAGCCCCCCCAGCATCACCACCCGAATACCCGGCTTCTTGCACACGATCTCGGCCACGTTCATGGCGTAACACACCACCGTGATGCCGCTGTTGGCGGGAATGCGGCTGGCGAGGTGGGGGATGGTGGTGCCGCAGTCGAGGAAGATGGTCTGCCCCGGCGCCACCAGTGGCAGCGCCGCCTCGCACGCCGCCCGCTTGAGGGGCGTGTGCGACTCCCGCTCGCGGTCGAGGATATAGCCCATGCCGCCGGGCGACTCGGCGCTGGCGACGATATAGCCGCCAAGGTAGGTGAAGCGCCCGTTGCAGGCCGCGATGTCGCGGCGGACCGTCATCTCCGACACATCCAGCAGCCGCGCCGCATCCTTCAGCCGTAGGAATCCACCGGCCTCCAGCGTTGCTTGCAGTTGATCCAGGCGATCCGCCCGACGTTTGGACATGGCAGCCTCTCGCCAAAGGGTGGGGTACGATCACAGGGCATGGCGGCACCTGCCGCGGATGCGGTAAAAATCCCAAGAACAGAAGGGTTTTCCGGCCATCCGCCCGCCTGTTCCTTCGGCTCCGAACCGCGTCGGCTTCCCCTGCCGTGGTGTTTTAACCTTGACGCACCCCGATCTGAGTGGAACCATCGTATCACAAAATGTTAGAATAATCACATAACGAGCGGCACCCCTTTTCAACGCCGTTCGGGGAGCGTGACAAATGTCCAACCCAGCCGAACCCCTGGCGCCGGCCGCCCTTGCCGGTTACATCGACCACACGCTGCTGCGGCCCGATGCCCTCCCCGCCGATGTCGAGCGACTGTGCGACGAGGCCCGCGCCCATGCCTTCAAGGCGGTGTGCGTCAACCCGCTGTTCATTCCGCTGGTGACCGAACGACTCGCCGGCACCGCGGTGGCGCCCTGTGCCGTCATCTGCTTCCCGTTCGGTGCCGACCCCACCGCCATCAAGGCGGCGGAGGCCGACTGGGTGGTGCGTCACGGCGCCCGCGAGGTCGACATGGTGGTGCCGCTCGGCCTGCTGAAGGCCGGCCGGGCCGACGCCGTGCGCGACGACATCGCCGCCGTCAAGCAAGCCTGCGGCGATGCGCTGCTGAAGGTCATCATCGAGACCTGCCTGCTCACCGACGAGGAAAAGGTGCTCGCCTGCCGTCTGTCGCAGGAGGCCGGCGCCGACTTCGTGAAGACCTCCACCGGCTTTGCCGGCGGCGGCGCCACCGAAGCCGACATAGCCCTGATG
>JAEWWF010000399.1 GCA_023396465.1 Pseudomonadota bacterium | reverse complement strand
CGTCGAGCCACACGTACATGATGTGGGCATCGTCGCCCGGTACCGGCACGCCCCACTTGAAGGTGGTGCGCGACACCGACAGGTCTTGCAGCCCCGACTTCACGAAGCTGATCACCTCGTTGCGGCGGCTGTCGGGGGCGATGAAGCCGGGGTTGTCCTCGTAGAACTTCAGCAGGCGGTCGCCCCAGGCGGACAGGCGGAAGAAGTAGCTCGGTTCCTCCACCCACTCCACCGGCGCGCCGGAGGGCGCAACGCGGCTGCCGTCGGGCTGCACCGTCAGTTCGTCCTCGCCGTAGAACGCTTCATCGCGCACGGCGTACCAGCCCTTGTAGGCGCCGAGGTAGATCTCGCCCTTCTCGATCAGGCGGTTCCACAGGGCCTGACAGGCCTCCAGGTGGCGCTGTTCGGTGGTGCGGATGAAGTCGTCGTTGGAGAAGTTCATGGCCTTGGCGAGGTCGCGGAAGTTCTGCGACACCTCGTCGGTAAAGGCCTTGGGCGCCACGCCGCGGGCGGCGGCCGACTTCTCGACCTTCTGGCCGTGTTCATCGGTGCCGGTCAGGAACTTGACGTCGAAGCCATCCAGCCGCTTGAACCGCGCCATCACGTCGCAGGCCAGCGTGGTGTACGCATGGCCGATGTGCGGCTTGTCGTTCACGTAGTAGATCGGCGTGGTGATGTAAAAGGGCGTCTGCCCGCTCATCGCGAGGGCCTCCGGCTGGCGTAATTCAGGCCCGGACCAGCCGCTCGACCGCAAGGAAGGCGCTGATGAGGGCCTGTTTCTTGTCGAGATTGACCGCGTTGGTCCGGTCGAAAAGGTGGGTGATCTTTTCCCACACCTGCACCCATTGTTCAAGGCCGCCCGCCACCGCGAGCCTTTGGGTGAGCGCCGCTTCGCCGGGCAGCACCTCGGCATCCACCTGCCCCCTGCCCTTGGCCCGGATGACCCGGCCGAGCCACCAGGTGAACAGATCGCAGGCGACGCGGAAGCCGTCGTCGGCGCGCGCCAGCCGCTCCGCCATGGCGTGCAGGCCGGCGACGTCCAGCCGCGGCAGCCCTTGCAGCAGGCCGAGAAGCTCGCGGTAGAGGTCGAGCCCGCCCTGCTCCTCCAGGTCCAGCGCCGTGCCGATGCTGCCCTCGCCCATGGCCGCCAGGGCGGCACGGTCGGCCTCGCTCAACCGCGGGCGACTGCGGGCGAGCAGGTCGCGCACCTCGACATCGCGTAGTGGGTGCAGCGGCAGGCGGCGGCAGCGGGAGCGGATGGTCGGCAGCAGCCGGGCCGGGTTGTGGCTGACCAGCAGCAGCAGGGCGCGGCGCGGCGGTTCCTCCAGCACCTTCAGCACAGCATTGGCGGCATTGCGGTTCATGTCCTCGGCGCCGTCGATGAGCACGATGCGCCAGCCGCCTTCCGCCGACGTCATGGACAGGAAGTGGCCGATGCCGCGCACGCTGTCGACATTGATGACGCCCTGCGGCCGCAGCCGCTTGGTCTTCTTGTCCTCGACCATCTCGCGCTGGACGATGCGCAGGTCGCCATGGCCGCCGGCCGCCACCCGCCGTACCACCGGATGATCGGCCGGCAGCGCCAGGGTGGTCGGCACCGCCAGCGGCAGGGTCTCGCCGAACAGGCCGGGGCCGGCCGCCGCCGCGCCTGCTTCCGCCGCCCCTTGCGCCAGCACGAAGCGGGCAACGCGATAGGCGAGCGTCGCCTTGCCGATGCCGCGCGGGCCGGTGATCAGCCAGGCATGGTGCATGCGTCCCGACGTCCAGGCGTCCAGCACCTCCCGCTCCGCCGCCGCGTGCCCGATCAGGTCGAGGGTGCGGGACGGCTGCCAGGGGTCGGCCGCCGCGGCGTCGGGCAGGCTCATGCCAGAATCTCGGGCAGCGGCAGGCGCGCGGCCACCGTTGCCAGGATGGCGGCGTGGACCTCCTCCACCGGCGCCTCGGCATCCACGACGGCGCAACGGGTCCGCTCGCGCCGCGCGATCTCCAGGAACCCGTCCCGCATACGCTCGTGAAAGTGGGCGTCGATGCGCTCGTATCGGTCCTCGCCGCCGCCACGGCTGGCGGCGCGGGCAAGCCCCACCCCCACCGGCAGATCGAGGATAATGGTCAGGTCCGGTTTGAAGCCATCCAGCACCAGTGCGTCCAGTCGGCGGATCGTTTCGCGGCCGAGCTGATGGCCGTAGCCCTGGTAGGCCATCGTGCTGTCAGCGAAACGATCACACACCACCCAGCGGCCGCTGACCAGCGCCGGGGCGATGACGCGGCGGCAATGGTCGCGGCGGGCGGCGTAGTGCAGCAGCGCCTCGGTCATCGGGTCCCAGCGGCCGGGGTCGCCGGTGACCAGAAGGGCGCGGATGTCCTCCGCCCCGCGTGAACCGCCCGGCTCCCGCGTCAGCACCGGATCAAGGCCCCGGCCGCGCAGAGCCTCGGCCAGCAGGCGCACCTGCGTGGACTTGCCGGCCCCCTCGCCGCCTTCCAGGGTGATGAAGGGACCGCGCGGCGTCCGTTGCTGTTGCTGCTGGTGGTGAGGGTGCTGCACCGCCGGGACTGCCTTACTGTGCCTGGGCCGGCACGGCGGCGGGCGCCGGGGCCGCCACCGGCTGCACATAGCCAAATACCATACGCTTGGCCGCCGCCATCATGCGCCCGAAGAAGCCAAGCTTGGCCACGTCGGCGCCAGCGTAGAGCGGGTATTCCTTGCGTTCCATTTCGGGAGCATCGACCACCAGACGGGCAAGCTGCTGGCCGCTTTGCACCGGCGCCGGCACCGGGCCGTCGTACACCACCTTGACCTGGAAGTCGCTGCCCGGCCGGCGCGGCATGGTGACGCGCAGATCCTGGTTGATCACCAGCGGCACACTGGCCTGCTCGCCCAACCACACCTCGGCGTTCTCGACGACATCCCCGGCCTGGAACAGGCTGCGGTTCTCGAAGCTGCGGAAGCCCCAGTCCATCAGCTGCTGCGTTTCCTGACCGCGCTCCTTGGTGGAGGCGAGGCCATTGACAACCAGGATGAGCCGGCGGTCGCCACGTACCGCCGAGGCAGTGAGGCCATATCCCGCGATCTCCGTATGCCCCGTCTTCAGGCCGTCGGCGTCGATCGGCATGTACAGCAGCGGGTTACGGTTGTGCTGGGTGATGCCGTTGTACGTGAACTCGGTCTGCTTGTAGAGCGGGTAGAACTCCGGAAAATCCAGAATCAGCCGCTTGGCCAGCGTCGCTAGATCGCGCGCCGTCATGTAGTGGTCGGGATCGGGCAGGCCGGTGGAGTTGGTGAAATGGGAGCCGGAGAGGCCGATTTCCTTCGCCTTGCGGTTCAGCATGTCGGCGAAAGCCTCCTCGCTGCCGGCGATATTCTCGGCCGCGACGATACAGGCATCGTTGCCGGACTGGATGATGATGCCCTTCAACAGATCCTGCACCGCCACCTGGCTGTTCGGCTCCAGGAACATGGTCGAGCCGCCGGACGCCGCGCCGCCCTTGCGCCAGGCATTCTCCGACACGGTGAACATGTCGTCCTGTTTCAGCCGACCCTGCTTGATGAGGTCGAAGATGACGTAAGAGGTCATGAGCTTGCTCATGGACGACGGCGGCATCGCGACATCGGCGTCTTTGGCGAACATCACCGTTTCCGTGTGGAAGTCGAGCAGCAGCGCCTCCCGCGCCTTGGTCTCGATGGCATCCGCCTGCCCTGGCAACGCCACCGCCACAAGAACCGCCGCGAGGGCTGATGCCGCCGTGTTGCGTGCCGCCGACCGAAGGGAAGTGCCCGTCATCACCATCATCACACCATGAACCTTGTCGTCTGATCCGTGTTTTCCCGCCCGCACCGGCGGACGGGAGCAGGCTAGCGCCCGAAACGGGCGACTTCATGGCGAAGACCCGCCTTCGCCGCCCGAAGGGACTTAGTCAGTCACCACCACGGCGTCGCCATAGCCGGCGGTCTGCACCTGAGCCAATAGGCGCTGCGCCTCGCCGGCATCGGCCAGCGGGCCGATGCGCACCCGATAGAGGGTGGCGGACGCCGTCCGAACCGGAACGATCACCGTCGGTCCGAAATCCTGCAACTGAAATTCCAGGTGGCGGGCGTTTTCCATGGTCGAGAAGGCACCGGCCTGAATGTAGGCGCCCCCCACCATCGCCGCGCCGGATTGCGCCTGCCGCACCGGCACCGGTGCGGGCGCTTGCACCACGGGCGGCGGTGGTGGCGGAGGAGCTATCACCGCCGGGGCCGAAACGGGGGCCGGACGTGCCGGTGACGGCCGGCTGGCGGGCGCCGAGGCGACCACCACGCCTCCCTCGGCCCGGCCGGCGGCGACCATCGCTTCGCGCAGGGCCAGACTTTCGTCGGGCAGGATCTCCACTCGCACCCGCGTCGTGCCCTTGGCCTCGAAACCAAGCAGCTGGGCACCCCGCCGCGAGATATCGATGATGCGGTTCTTGGCGAACGGCCCGCGATCGTTCACCCGCAGGATGAGCGAGCGGCCGTTGTCCTGATTGGTCACCCGCACCACCGCCGGCATGGGCAGGGTACGGTGCGCCGCCGTCAGGTCGTTCATGTCGTAGACTTCGCCGTTGGCGGTGGGCTTGCCATGGAAGTCGGCGCCATACCAGGACGCCACCCCCTCCTCGGCATAGCGGTAATCTTCCTTCGGATGATACCAGGTGCCATCGATCTGGTAGGGCTTGCCGATCTTGTAGACACCGCGCGGCGGCAGATCGACGGGGCCGGTGACGCGCTTCGCCGTATGCACCGCCAGTTGTGTTTCGGCACAAGCGGACAGCGCCAGGCTCGCGACGACCAGCACGCCCGCGCGGGCGGCGAAGCGGCGGAAGGAACCGCGCTGACGCAACATGTGGTGGACCCTACCCTGCTTGTTCCCCGTATGTCGCAAGACCTTAGCGGTTCCGGCAGCCCGCCGCAACCGCCGCGGCGTCATTGGACCGGCATCTGCCCGCCCCGAGCGCCGCCCCAGGTCTCCAAGGCCGCCAATACCTGCGGCGTCGGGTAGCCGTCCGGGGGCAAGCCGGCGGCACGCTGGAAGGCGCGCAGGGCGCCCCGAGTTCCGGACCCCACCAGCCCGTCCGGCACCCCGGCATCGAAGCCAGCGCTGTTGAGCAGGGTTTGCAGGCGCATCACGTCATCGCGGCTGAGCGGCCGGTCATCGGCCGGGCGCGGCGTCGCCAGCGGCGGCAGGCCGGCGATGCGGTCGGCCAGATGCCCCACAGCGACGGCATAGAGCACCGAGCGGTTCCAGGTCATGATGGCATTGAAGTTGTCATAGACCAGGAACGCAGGCCCCCGGGCACCACCCGGCAGGATGAGGGTCGCCTGCATCCCCTCCACCACCGGCAAGGCGCCCCCTTCGGCCCGTCCGATCCCAAGGGCCGACCAGTCTTGCAGACTCTTGCGGGTCTGGCCGTCGGCAACGGAATAATCGAAGCCAGCCGGCAGGCTGACCTCCCTGCCCCACGTCTGGTCACGCTTCCAGCCGATGTCCGACAGGTACTTGGCGGCGGAGGCGAAGGCATCCGGCAGACTGCCCCAGATATCGATGCGGCCGTCTCCGGTACCGTCGGTGGCGTGGGCGGCGAAGGTGGTGGGCATGAACTGCATGTGCCCCATGGCGCCGGCCCAGGAGCCGACCATGCGCCGCGGCTCGATGTGGCCGGCATCGATGATGCGCAGGGCCGCCAGCAGTTCATTGCGGAAGAAGGAGGCGCGACGGGCATCCCAAGCCAGCGTCGCCAGGGCATCAACCACCGGGAAGCCGCCAAAGTTGCTGCCGTAGTTGGTCTCCAGCCCCCAGAAAGCGACCAGGAAACGGCCAGGAACGCCGTAACGAGCCTCCAGACGGGTCAGCAAGTCGCCATGACGCTGCAACAGCGCCCGCCCCTCCTCCACCCGCCGGTCATTGACGGCGCGGCCAAGATAACCCCAGAAAGTCTGCGTGAATTCGGGCTGGCTGCGGTCCAGTTCCAGCACCCGCGCCTGCGGCTGGGCCGCCTCCAAAGCCGCCAGGGCGCGTGGCGAGATACCTTTGGCCTGAGCCTCGGCCCGCATCTCTGCCTTCCACCGGCCAAAGGCGGCGCGGTCCTCGGCGGTCAGGGTTACAGCCGGCCGCTGCGCCCCCGGCGTCGCGGTGGCGGCCGTAGCGGGGGGCGTCGGACGAACGGCAGGCACAGGCGGCGCCGAAATCGGCGCGTCGGCGCCAGGCGACGGCTTTTGCGTCGGCAAAGGTGTCGCCGAGCAGGCCGGCAGGGCCGCCGAAGCCATCAGGGCGCTCAGCATGGCGGCGGCGGAACGGAACGGCGCGTGTCGACGGCTCGTCATGGCGAAACACCCTGGTAGGACAATCACATCGGGGGTTGTGCCACAGGGCGGCGGCGGTCGGCAACCATCGTTACGGCGCGGGAAAGACCGCATCGATGGCGCCAGTCGCGCGATAATAGATCAACCCCGCCCATTCATGCACACCATAGTAGAGCCCCGCCAGCCCATTGAGCAATCCAGGCAGCCAACCACCGGCGGGTGTCGTGGCGTAATCCACCGGGTAAGGCACCACCCGCCATCCTGCTGCCTGGAACACGCCCATGGCACGCGGCATGTGCCAGGCCGACGTCACCAGCAGCCAGCCGGCGGTCGGAGCCTCCGGCGGCAGCAGCGGCGCCAGCAGGGCCGGATGCTCGGCGGTGGAGCGGCTGTCGCTCTCGATGATCAGCCGGTCGGGCGCCACGCCGAGCCCCTCCAGCAGCTGCCGCGCCAGCGGCCCCTCCCTTGTATCCTGGTTTAGGATCGCACCAGAACCACCTGTAAATGCTAATGGTTTATCCGGGAAAGCATGGGCCAGGATCACCGTTTCCGTATATCGCTCCGCGCGCCCTGACAGGGCATAGCCCGGCCGTGCCGAGGTCATGACCAGCGACATCGCCCCGCCGAGCAGGATGATTCCCGGTGCCGCCGCCACTTGCTCCGCTGTTGGCGGCGGGAAGCGTTCATCCAGTGGTCGCAACAGCCATGACCCGAGCGGCAGGATCGCCACCGCCAGAACCACCGCCGTCACCGCGCCCAAGGCCCACCGGGTCCGCCGCCCCATGCGGCCGAACACCAGCACGGCCAGCAATGCAGCGACCAACAGCGTATGGGGCTGCACCACCAGCCACAGGATCTTGGACAGGTAGAAGCTCATGATGCGGGGTCGTCCGCCCCAAGGGTCAGAGACGCCGAACCGCCGCCAGCAAAGCCCCTGCCCCGATCAACATGCCGCCGGAGAGCCGGTTGACCAGCCGCCCGAAACCGGCCCGCTTGAGGATCGGCACCAGGCGACCGCCACCCGTGGCATAGGCCATGATCCAGAGGAATTCACAGACTCCGAAGGTGATGGCCAGAATGGTGACCTGCGGCATCAGTGGCAGGGTGGTGTCGATGAACTGCGGAAACAGGGCCACCAGGAAGACAATCGCCTTGGGGTTGGAGAAGCATACCAAGAAGGCCTGGGTGCCGAGCCTCCATGCCGATGTCGGGCGGCCATCAAGCCCCGCTCCTTCCGCCTCGGACACGTCCACATGCGGCTCCGCCCGCCACGTCTTCACGCCGATGAAGAACAGATAGGCGACACCACACCACTTCACCACCTGGAACGCCGTCTCCGAGGCCGCCAACAGCGCGCCGAGCCCGGTCACGGAAATGATCTGCAAGAGCGTCAGAGCCAGCACCGCTCCGATGCCGGTCGCCACCGCCTTGCGGGCGCCGTAGCGGATGCCGTGGCTGAGGGCGAGCAGCATGTTCGGTCCGGGCGTGCCGGACAGGAAGAACACGGTGGTCACGAACAGAAGCCACGTCTGCCACGCCATGGCATACCTCGCTTGAAGAAAGGGTCAGGGGAAGGACCATAGGGGGAACAGCGTTTGCTGAAAAGAGCCATTGCGGGGGAGCGTGGTCGCCTGGGATACCCCGATGGGAGGACAGTCCCGTCTACATCGTCGGTGAACATCCATCCCCCAAGGCTCGATTTACCTACTAGTAGCCGCCCCCACCATCCGGACGGACGCTTCGGCCGCACCCATCCGGATATCACCAGGGAATACGCCAGCACGCGGATTTCCCTCCCGTCTCTGCTTTCCCTTCCCACGTTTCCCGTGTTTCACGGACTTAAAGCCTAGGCTTAAGGTCCTATAGCGAGTCGCGTCTCGCCAGACTATCTACTAGTAGATTGCCGTTGTGAAACTTATGAAACGTGGCTGCCTTCTGCTCATTCCGGCGAGAACCGACATCTTTTGGCGACGTTGCTTTCCATTCGACGCCGGCGCATCATCCCGTCACCCAATCCAGCGCCGGAGCAAACCGTGACCAGCACCGCGGACACAACCCTGCTTGCCGCCCTGCTGGGGTTCGTGGAGGGATTGACCGAGTTTCTTCCAGTCTCATCCACCGGCCATCTGGTACTGCTGGTGGACCTGCTGAAGTTCCCCTCGCCGCCCGGCAAGACCTTCGAGGTGGTGATCCAACTGGGGGCCATCCTGGCCGTCTGCCTGCTGTTCTGGCCACGCTTATGGCGGGCGGCGACCGGCATGTTCGTCTGCCCGCGCGAACGGGCCTTCGTGCGCAACATCACCATTGCCTTCCTCCCGGCCATGGTGATCGGCGCCCTCGCCTACCAGGGCATCAAGGTGCTGCTGGGGGCGCCGGTGGTGGTGGCGGTGGCGCTGATCCTGGGCGGCGTCGCTATCCTGCTGATAGAACGGGCGAGGAAAGTGCCAAAAGTCCATGCAGTGGAAGATTTTTCCTGGCGGCTGGCGCTGCGAATCGGGATCTTCCAGTGCCTCGCCATGATTCCCGGCGTGTCCCGTTCCGGCGCCACCATCATGGGGTCGCTGTTGGCCGGAGTGGAGCGGCGAACGGCGGCGGAATTCTCCTTCTTTCTTGCCATTCCCACCATGCTCGGGGCGACGGTCTATTCGCTGTACAAAGCCCGAAGCGACCTGGATTTCAGCGATATGGGCCTGATCGCCACCGGCTTCATCACCGCCTTTCTGACGGCACTGGCGGTCATCAAGATGGCGCTCGGCTTCATCGGCAGGCACGGTTTCGCCCCCTTCGCGTGGTACCGCATTGCCGTCGGCACCCTCATGCTGCTGCTGCTGCTGGGCGGTGACGCGGCCTGAGCACGCATCGGCCCGCCGCATTTCTTGACGCGCCGCGCCGGGCTTGCCATCTTCGGCCGAACGAACCGGGACCAAGGCGGGCGACGCATGTACCTGTTGATCGACAACTACGACAGCTTCACCTACAACCTCTGGCACTATCTGGGCGAGTTGGGGGCCGAGGTGGAGGTGCGCCGCAATGACGCCCTGACCGCCGCCGAGGCGCTGGCCATGCAGCCGCAGGGCGTGATCCTGTCGCCCGGCCCGTGCGACCCCGACCGTGCCGGCGTCTGCCTCGACCTGATCGCCGCCGCCGCCGAGGCTCGGGTGCCGCTGTTCGGCGTCTGCCTTGGCCACCAGGCCATCGGCCAGGCCTTCGGCGGCACGGTGGTGCGGGCGCCGCAACCCATGCACGGCAAGGTTTCCGACATCACCCACACCGCCGCCGGCGTGTTCGCCGGCCTGCCGAGCCCATTCCGCGCCACCCGCTACCATTCCCTGGTGGTGCGCCGCGACGACCTGCCCGCCTGCCTGACCGTCACCGCCTGGACCGACGACGGCCTCATCATGGGCTTGCAGCACGTCGAGCTGCCGATCCACGGTGTGCAATTTCACCCGGAAAGCATTGAAAGCGAACACGGGCATCGCCTGCTGCGCAACTTCCTGGAGGCCGCCGGCGGCGCTCCGGCGCGGAAGGCCGCCTGATGTCCAGCGACCTGATGAAGGAGGTGATCGCCACCGTCGCCACCGGCGCCGCCCTGTCGGAGGCCGATGCCGAACGGGCGTTCGAGGTGATCATGTCCGGCGCCGCCACGCCCAGCCAGATCGGCGCCTTCCTCATGGCCCTGCGGGTGCGCGGCGAAACGGTGGAGGAAATTACCGGCGCCGCCCGCATCATGCGGGCCAAGGCCACCCGCACGCAGGCGCCGGCCGGCGCACTGGATACCTGCGGCACCGGCGGCGACAGCAGCGGCACCTTCAATATTTCCACCTGCGCCGCCATCGTCATCGCCGCCTGCGGCGTGCCGGTGGCCAAGCATGGCAACCGCGCCGCCAGTTCCAAATCCGGGTCCGCCGATGTGCTCCAGGCCCTGGGCGTCGACCTGGACGCACCGCACGAGCGGGTGGAACAGGCCATGCGCGAGGCCGGCATCGGCTTCATGATGGCGCCGCGCCACCATTCCGCCATGCGCCACGTCGGCCCGACGCGCACCGAGCTGGGCACCCGCACCATCTTCAACCTACTCGGCCCGCTGGCCAATCCGGCCGAGGCAAAGCGGCAGGTGCTCGGCGTTTTCGCCCACCGTTGGGTGGAGCCGGTGGCGCAGGTGCTCGGGCGGCTCGGCAGCGAACGGGCCTGGGTGGTGCATGGCTCCGACGGCCTCGACGAGCTGACCACCACCGGCGCTTCCTTCGTGGCGGAGCTGAAAGACGGGCGCGTCACCTGCTTCGAGGTGACGCCGGAAGATGCCGGCCTGCGCCGCTGCGCCCCGGAAGACCTGAAGGGCGGCGATGCCGAGACCAACGCCGCCGCCATCCGCGACGTGCTGGCCGGCCGCCCCGGCGCCTACCGCGACATCGTGCTGCTGAACGCCGCCGCCGGGCTGGTGGTGAGCGACCGCGCCGCCTCCCTGCGCGACGGCGTGGCGCAGGCCGCCGCCGCCC
>JAEWWF010000397.1 GCA_023396465.1 Pseudomonadota bacterium | reverse complement strand
TGCCATGGACGAGGAAACGGCCGATGGCGTCGGCATAGGCGCCTCCGTTGCAGGAGGCGAGGTCTTGCGGCGCTGGCGGCGGGGCGGCCGGTGCCTCCGTCCCCGGCGCGGCGACCTCCTGCCCGGCCGCCCCCGGCGGGGGAGCACAGGCGGCCAGCAGCGGCAGAGCAAGCACGACGATGGCCGGAGGAACGATCTGGCGCATGGATGGTCTCCCCGGCTCAGCCGCAGGTGAGCTGGCGGATGATGCCGTCATGGGTGAGCGTCACCGTCAGACGGTCGGGCTGAAAAGACAGGTCGGCCGGAGTGCCGGGGGCGACCACCCGGTAGGGCCGCGGCAAGTCCTCCACCGACACCTCGCCGACGCCAGCCGATCCCGTCACCAGCCGGCTGCCGGTGACGGAGACGAGGTCGGAGGCGCCGCAGCCGGCCAGACTGTCGGCGGTGGCGGTGGTCTGTGGCCGCACCAGCGGCGGTTCCGGTTCCGGCGGCGCCGACGACCCGCACGCCGTCAGGGTGAGCATGGCGGCGACGGTAACGGCGGCGGACTGGACGGATCGCATGGGCGGTCTCTCCTCCCGAATGGTGGGCGTGGTGGCTGTCAGCGGTTCATGCGGGCGATGGTGGCGGTGGTGGAAAAGCCATCCTCCAGCGCCGCCAGCATGACCCGGCCGCCATAGGCCTGGACGATATCGGCGCCGACCACGGTGGCGATGGTGTAGTCGGCGCCCTTGACCAGAACGTCCGGGCGCAGGGTGCGGATCACCTCCAGCGGGGTATCCTCGCCGAAGATCACCACCATGTCGACGCTGGCCAGCGATCCCAGCACCGTGGCCCGCGCCGCCTCGCTCTGCACTGGCCGGGTCTCGCCCTTCAGCCGTTTGACCGAAGCGTCGGCGTTGAGCCCCACCACCAGCCGGTCGCAGGACGCCTTGGCCTGGGCCAGCAGCGAGACATGGCCGGGGTGCAGCAGATCGAAACAGCCGTTGGTGAAGCCGACGCTGAGGCCGCGCGCCCGCCATTGCGCCACCCGCTCGGCGGCGGCGGACAGCGGCAGCACCTTGGCCTCATCCTCCTCCAGATCCTGGCGGCGCAGGGTGTGGAGCAGTTCCTCCACATGCACCGCCGCCGTGCCCACCTTGCCGACGACGATGCCGGCCGCCACGTTGGCGAGCCGCGCCGCCTCCACCAGCGGCGCGCCAGCGGCGAGCGCGGCGGCCACCGTCGCCACCACCGTGTCACCGGCACCAGAGACGTCGTAAACCTCGCGCGCCTGGGCCGGCAGATGGGTGACGGCAGCGTCGCGCGGCACCAGGGTCATTCCCTCCTGGCTGCGGGTGACGAGGATCGTGTCGATCCCGCAACGGTCCATCAGACGGCGGGCGGCGGCCTCGATCTCGTCATCGCTGGCGGTGGGCAGGCCGGCGGCTTCCGCCAGTTCCTTGCGGTTGGGGGTGACGACGGTGGCGCCGCGATAGCGGTCCCAGTCCGCCCCCTTGGGATCGACCACCACCGGCACCCCGGCCTGCCGCGCCAGGGCGATGAGGGCGGCGGTCACCCGCGCCGGCAGCACGCCCTTGCCGTAATCGGACAGCACCAGGGCGCCGGCATGGCCCAGTTGCTCGCCGGCCGCCGCCAGCAGGCGGTCGAGGGAGGCATCGGCCACCGGCGCCAGGGTTTCCTCGTCGGCGCGCAGCAGCTGCTGATTGCCGGCGACAAAGCGGGTCTTGATGGTGGTCTGGCGCCCCGGCGCCACCTGGAGAACCGGATCGACCCGCGGCAGGGCGTCGATCAGGGTCGCCACCTCCCGCCCCGGCGCATCGTCGCCAACGCAGGTGAGGAAGGTGGCGGCGGCCCCCAGTCCGACCAGATTGCGCACCACGTTGCCGGCGCCGCCCAGCATGGCCACCTCCCGCCGGATGCGCAGGACCGGGATCGGCCCTTCCGGCGAGATGCGGTCGACATCGCCGTAGACGAAACGATCGAGCATGACATCACCGGCGCACAGCACGGTGGCGGCGGACAGGGCGGCGGCGCGGGCGGCAAGGACGGATTGGTCGGTCATCGGGGCGATGGCTTCCGGCAAACTGAGCGACGACAGGATCGTCCGCGCCGCCGGCCGCTCATCCGACGACGGAACGGAAGAAGTGTATGGTCTTCGCCAGGCCGTCATCCAGCGCGACGGTCGGCTGCCACCCCAGAAGATCGCGGGCGCGGGCGATATCCGGGCGGCGCTGCTTGGGGTCGTCGGCCGGCAGCGGCTTGTGAACCACCCGCGACCGCGAGCCGGTGAGACGGATCACCACTTCGGCCAGCTCCAGCATGGTGTACTCGCCCGGATTGCCCAGGTTCAAGGGTCCGATGATGCTGTCGTCGGTGTCCATCAGCGCCATCAGCCCGCTCACCAGATCGTCGACATAGCAGAACGAGCGTGTTTGCAGGCCGTCGCCATAGACCGTCAGGTCGTGGCCGCGCAGCGCCTGACAGACGAAATTGGACACCACCCGGCCATCATCGGGGTGCATGCGCGGGCCATAGGTGTTGAAGATGCGCGCCACCTTCACCCGCACGCCGTACTGCCGGTTGTAATCGAAGAACAGCGTCTCCGCCGCCCGCTTGCCCTCGTCGTAGCAGGCCCGGGTGCCGATGGGATTGACGTTGCCCCAGTAGCCTTCCGGCTGCGGGTGTACCTCCGGGTCGCCATAGACCTCGCTGGTGGACGCCTGCAAAATCCTCGCGCCCTTGCGCTTGGCCAGGCCCAGCATGTTGATGGCGCCATGGACGCTGGTCTTCATGGTCTGCACCGGGTCGGTCTGGTAGTGGATCGGACTGGCCGGGCAGGCGAGGTTGTAGACCTGATCGACCTCCACATACAGCGGGAAGGTCACGTCGTGACGCATCAGCTCGAAGCGCGGGTCGTCCAGCAGGTGGGCCACGTTCATGCGCCGGCCGGTATAGAAGTTGTCGACGCACAGAACCTCGTGGCCGGCGGCGAGCAGCCGCTCGCACAGATTGGAGCCGATGAAACCGGCGCCGCCGGTCACCAGGACGCGAAGGCTCTGGGGCATGAAGGTCTCCTTGTCGGGTGAGAGCCGCCGACGGTGCTTCCTCGGGCGCGAAACATCCCTATAATGGCGGCACTTCCTGGGGTTGGATCGGGGGAACGGGGCGCACCATGCGGCCGCGCGAGGGAATCCAGGCCGAGCGCCTGTTGCTGGACGCCATCGACCGCCTGCGCCGCAAGGCCGGGGGCGGTCGTGCTGTTCACCTGCATCTGTCGCGGCTGCTGCCGGTCAACCGGCTGCCGGTGCGCATCCGGGTGGTGGCGCGCATGTTCAAGACGCTGGAAACCGGCCACGGCGCCAATGTCTACCGGCTGTCCAACGACGATCTGGTCATCCTGGGGCGCGCGTTGCCCACCACCGAGATCGACACCATCATCCACCGCGTTCGCTCCCTGTTTGAACACGACCCGGTCACCTACGCGGGACGCGGGTGGAACGATCCGAACGACCCCTTCGTCACCTGGTACGACCTGATGACCGACTGGCGTAGCCTGTGCGATCAGGTGGCGCAACTGGAGGAAGCACGGCTCATCCGCCTCGGGCGGCAGAACGCCGGCGGCGTAGTCAGCCCCTATTCGTGGTCGACCCCGCGCGAGGCGGGTCCGGAGCCGATCACCCCGCGATCGCTGGAGCGCGTGCTGGCCGCCTTCGACAGCTTCGACCTGCTGCCCCATCTGCGGCGTCAGCCGGCGGTGCGCATCACCGAGGAACGGGTGGCGGAAATCGCCTTCGAGGAATTCTTCGTGTCCATCGGCCATCTTCAGCGCGGCTTGGCGCCGGAGGTGGTGCTGACCGCCGATCGCTGGCTGTTCCAGGACTTCTCCCGGGCGCTGGATCAACGGGTTCTGGCCCTGCTGACCGCCAACCCGCTGGTGCGCCGGCCTGGCCGGGTCAGCCTCAATCTCAACCTGGAAAGCACCCGCGACCGCGGCTTCGAGCGGCTGGTGGCGGCGCTCGGCCCCAAGCGGCTGGTGGTGGAGGTGCAGGTAATCGACATCTTCGCCGACATCGCCGGCTACGAAGCCGCCCGCGACACCCTGCGGCGGGCCGGCCACAAGGTGCTGATCGACGGCCTCAGCCCGGTCACCCTGCGGCTGCTGGACGTGCGCCGGCTGGCGCCGGACTACGCCAAGGTGCTGTGGAACGCCGATCTGGCGTCGGAGGAAACCGCCGACAAGACCGCCGCCTTCGCCGCCGAGGTCAAGGCCGTCGGGCCGGAACGGGTGGTGCTGGCCCGCTGCGACACCGAAGCGGCGGTGCTGTGGGGGCTGGAAAACGGCATCCGCGTGTTCCAGGGCCGGTTCATCGATGCCGTGCTGGGCACCGTCACCATGGATGCCTGCCCCGCCTCGGCCGAGTGCAGCCTGAGCCAGTGCGCCGGCCGCCGCTCCGCCGTCGCCGGGTCCGGCCGCACCGCCTGCCCCAACCCGCCGGGGCTGGATGCCGTCCAACGATTCGCCGCTCCCGGCCGGCGCAAGCCCTCCTCCAAGACGGAAGCCGCCCCGTGAGCGCCCCCCCTTCCTCCACCCCTTACGTCCACCCCCTGGGGGCGGCGCACGAGCGCATGTTGCTCGACGACCTGCGCCGGCTCGACGGCGATCCCCGTGGCCGCGTTCTTGCCACTCTGCGGCTGTCGGCGCTGCGTGCCGAGTCACGGCCGGATACCTTCAACCGCGACATGGAGGACGCCATGGCGCCCGCCATGGCCGCCGGAGTGAAGACCTACTGGACCCGTGCCGGCGACCTGATGGCGGTCTATTCCGACGCCACGGCAAGCGATTTCGAGGCGGCGGTGGTGCGGGTGCGCTTCCTGCTCGGCAGCGACCCGCTGGCCGATGCCGCCGATCTGATCAGCCGCCGCAGCTTCGCCGACGACTACGACGCCCTGTTGACCGAGGCCGAGGAA
>JAEWWF010000366.1 GCA_023396465.1 Pseudomonadota bacterium | reverse complement strand
ATGACCACTGTCGATACCGCCGCCGCCGTCCTGGCGCCATCCTCCCCGCCCAGCGAGGCCGAGAGCCTGCGGGCCCGCGTTCTCGACAACTTCGGCCGTCAGGGTCTGATGGAGCATCTGGGCGCCCGCATCGTCGATGTGGAGCTTGGGTTGGTGCGCATCCGCATGCCCTATAGCCGCACGCTGACCCAGCAGCACGGCATTTTCCATGCCGGGGCCACCACCTCCATCGCCGATTCGGCGGCCGGATATGCCGCTTACACCACGTTCCCGGAAGGCAACGCGGTGCTGACGGTGGAATTCAAGGTCAATCTGGTGGCGCCCGCCCGTGGCGAGTGGCTGGACGCCGTCGGCACGGTGGTCCGCGCCGGGCGGACCCTGACCATCTGCCAATCCAACGTCTTCGGCGTCAGCGAGGGGCGGGAAACCCTGGTGGCGACCGGCCTTGTCACCCTCATTCGCTTGCCGGAGCTGGACACCCGTCCCCCCGGTTGAGCGGATCGCCCACCCTGCCGCCGGCCTTGATCCTGTGCGGCCGGGCGGCGGGGTGGGCGGTCTTTTTGGCTGACAATCCGTGGTGGGGCGGGACGCGGTCGCGCCGATGGTTGTCGCCCGGTCGACCGCGCGAAGACCACGGCGCCAGCCGAAATGAGCCGATCTCCTTGCAGCTTGGGTTCAGTGGGAGGCAAGTTCCGTAATGTAAGCGCAGAACATGTCCGCCAATGCGTCGGCGTTGTGTTTCATTTCTTCGGGACTGCAAGACCTTCCCGAATAATCCTTCGCCACCGCCGACAGTGTGGTGGAGATCAGGTCACAAGCTTGGGTCCGTGACTCCCCGGAGGCAGCGGGAAGTGCTTCTTTCATGAAGGTGGCGAAAATGCCATCCCATTGGTCGTTGATTTCCTTTGCTTCCAGTGCGTCGCGGTACAGCGGTGCGGCGTCATGAAGCGCCATGCGGAGCTGAGCCTCTTCGCATTCGGAGCGAACAAAGGCGTGGACGAGCGCTCGCAGCCGCTCCAGCGGCGGCCTGCTGACATCCTCCAGGATGTTTCGCAGCATCTGCGTTGTTTGCGCCCATTCATCGCTTTGCAGGCGGAATAAGATGGCGGCCTTATTGGGAAAGTATTGATAAATTGATCCCACGCTGACGCCGGCGCGATCCGCTACCCGCGCCACCGTGAAGCGAGTGACACCGTCCTGCGCCAAAACCTGAAGGGCAGCTTGCAGGATGGCCGCCACCAACTCGGTCGAGCGTGCCTGCTGTGGCTCCTTTCGGCTGGAAATCTGCGGCGGGTGGCGACGGGACATGGCGACGATAAACCTTAAAAGTGAATGCGAATGGTCAGGCTGCTGTCTCAGGCTCATACTCAATGCGACGAATACCTCGCATTTTAGACCATCTTGATGAGCCATTCGACGGCTCATCACTGGTGTTCATCGTGTCCATGAGACAAGAGCATGAAGCGGCAGGTCCGATACCTTATCCCCCCACTCCTCCTCGTGACCGCCGCGGTGGGGCTGGCAATGGGCGCGGGATGCACCGTGCAACAAGAGCCCACACCGCTCATGACAGCCTTTCCGACGTTCCAAGCCTATGCTGAGTCCACCCGGACGTGGGTTCGGTCGCGCCGCAGTTTCCAGACGCAGCACCCGGACAGCGAGGTGGAGTGGAACACCCCCTTCGAGCTTCGCCCGCCCACGCCAAGCGGCAAGGCTATCCTGCTGGTGCATGGATTGGGCGATTCGCCGTGGTCTTTCACCGACGTGGCACACCGTCTCGCCGCGCACGGCTACGTGGTGCGCACGCTGCTGTTACCCGGTCATGGCACTCAGCCTGCCGACCTGATGGACGTTCGGCTGGAGGACTGGCAGCAGCTGGTGCGGGAACAGATCATCCTGCTACAGCGAGATTTTCCGGAGGTCTGGCTGGGAGGTTTCTCGACCGGCGCCAACCTGGTGCTCGAACACGCGCTGGACGACAGCCGTATTCGTGGCTTGGTGCTGTTCTCGCCAGCGCTGCGTTCGAACGAGGTCTTCGACTGGGCCACGCCGTGGCTCGTTCGGGTGAAGCCGTGGTTGCTCTCCCCCGAGAACAACCCGCTGCAATCCCCGTTGCGCTATCACATCGTGCCCACCAATGGGCTGGCTCAGTTCTATCGCAGCAGTGTGGCGGTGCGAAAGCGCCTGAAAGATCGTAACTTCGACCGTCCCGCCATCGTGGTGCTCGCCGAGCACGATTCGGTGGTCGATGTGAACCGTGTGCGGCAGGTCTTCGAGCGCCGCTTCACCCATCCCGCCAGCCGGCTGATCTGGTATGGCAGCGTTCCTCCCAAATCAGCCGCCTCGCCGCGTACCCTGGTGCGCACCGATGTGCTGCCCCACGAGCGCATCAGCCAGTTCTCGCACATGGGCATTCTATTCTCGCCGCAGAACCCGCTGTATGGCCGCGATGGCAGCGAGCGTATCTGTTTCAACGGACAGACGGACGAGGACACCGCCCGTTGCCAGGCGGGCGAGCCGGTCTGGTACTCAGATTGGGATTACCGCGAGCCAGGCAAGGTTCACGCGCGCCTCACCTTCAATCCCTATTTCGATTGGCAGTTCCAGGTCATTCAGGGCGTACTGGCTGCAAGCAGCGCATCCCTGAGGTGATTCTGTCCGGGTGTTGAACCCATCCCCGCGGCTGCCGGACGGTGATCATCCCATCAAGACCGCGACGGTCATGCGCGCGTCAGGCATGCCAACGACGCACCGCGACCACAGATCGAGGATGACCGCCCGTGGCTCCAGGGAGGCCCCCGCGCGCCTTCGTGCATGATCTGAGGGAACCGCCGCCGCGCCTTGAAACAAGGCCGGCTGCTTTCCACGGCTTACAGGAGGAAGATGGCGGAGAGGGTGGGATTCGAACCCACGGTACCCGCGAAGGTACAACGGTTTTCGAGACCGCCCCGATCGACCACTCTGGCACCTCTCCGCGAGACATCGGGTCGTCAAGGCCGGGAGAGATAGCCGAGGTCGGGGGCGGTTGCAAAGGAAAAATTCGGAAAAATGCAGGGCTTGGCGCCGGCGGTCCGGGCGGGCCATCATGGGCCATGCGGAAACGGTCGGCGGATCTCGATGAAGCCCTGCGGGTGATGGCGCCGCGCCTGCCCGGGCGGGATCGGGCGGCAGTGATTGACCGGGCTTTGGGCTCGCGGCAGATGCGCCATGCGCCGGCCCCGGTCGCCGCTCATGCGGCGCTGGTGGCCTATGCCCGCCATGGCTTCACCGATTACGATGCGTTGCTGCGGGAGGGCTATGGGCGGGAGGAAGCCCGGTTCTTCGTGGCGGATCGATTGCGCGCCGTGCTGGCGGGCTGGGGATGCCGAAATCTGGCCGGCTTCGGCACCGAACAGCCGTTGACTCCGGTTTTTCCGTCGCTATAGTGCGCCCTCTCGCGGTGGGCATGAGTCTGCCGTGGTATTCACTTATGGGCTCCAGTCGGGCCCCTGCCGCAGAAGACGGCAGCAGGTGGTAAACACCTGTGCAAGAAGGACTGGGTCGAATGTTTGCGGTTATCAAGACCGGCGGCAAGCAGTACAAGGTCGCCGAGAACGATGTCATCACGGTCGAGCGTCTCGAAGGCGAGGCTGGTGCGACTGTGTCCCTCGATCAGGTTCTCCTGGTTGCCGAGGGTGAGAAGGTTACGGTCGGCGCCCCGGTGGTTGCCGGTGCCACGGTCAAGGCGGAAATCGTCGGCCAGGCGCGCGGCCCGAAGCTGATCGTCTTCAAGAAGCGTCGTCGCCAGAATTCGCGCCGTAAGAACGGCCACCGTCAGGACCTCACCGTCCTGAAGATCACCACGATTGCCGTCGCCTGAGCGCACGGTTACGAGAGATAGGAGCAAACCATGGCTCATAAAAAAGCAGGCGGCTCGTCCCGTAACGGTCGCGATTCGGACGGCCGTCGCCTCGGGGTCAAGAAGTACGGCGGCGAGGCCGTGATCCCCGGCAACATCATCATCCGCCAGCGCGGCACCAAGTTCCACCCCGGCGCCAATGTCGGCCTCGGCAAGGATCACACGATCTTCGCGCTGGTGGTTGGCAAGGTGAAGTTCGCCATCGGCAAGCTCGGCCGGACTTATGTCTCGGTCGAAGAGCTTCCGGCGGCGGCGGAGTAATCTGCCGCGTTAAGCCGCGGCCCGTCTGGCCCGCGGCATGACAAGCGGGGTTTGACGGGTCCGGCGGCGTCGCCGGGCCCGTTTCCTTTTTCAGGCATGCACAGATGAAATTCCTCGATTACGCCAGGATCTATATCAAGAGCGGCAGCGGCGGTGCCGGCTGCGTGTCGTTCCGGCGCGAGAAATTCATCGAGTTCGGCGGGCCGGACGGCGGCGATGGCGGCCGGGGCGGCGATGTCGTCGTTGAATGCGTGCAGAACCTGAACACGCTGCTGGACTATCGCTATCAGCAGCATTTCAAGGCCGGCACCGGCGTTCACGGCATGGGCAAGGACCGCCATGGCGCCGCCGGCAAGGATATCGTGCTGAAAGTGCCCATGGGCACCCAGATTCTCGACGAGGACGAGCAGGAAATCCTCTACGATTTCACCAAGGCCGGTGAGCGGGTGATCCTGGCCAAGGGCGGCAACGGCGGTTTCGGCAATGCCCATTTCAAGGGCCCCGGCAATCAGGCGCCGCGCCATGCCAATCCGGGCCAGCCCGGCATTGAAATGACCGTGATCCTGCGCCTGAAGCTGATTGCCGATGCCGGCCTGATCGGCCTGCCCAATGCCGGCA
>JAEWWF010000353.1 GCA_023396465.1 Pseudomonadota bacterium | reverse complement strand
GCCATCGAATACGATTTCGTCGATCCGCGCGAACTGCGGCCGAGCCTGGAGGTCCGCAAGGTGCCGGGCCTGTTCCTGGCCGGGCAGATCAACGGCACCACCGGGTATGAGGAAGCGGCCGGGCAGGGGCTCATCGCCGGCCTGAACGCGGCCCGGCTGGTGAGCGGCTCCCGCGCCTGGACGCCCGACCGCGCCGACGGCTACCTGGGGGTGATGATCGACGACCTGGTGACGCTCGGCACGCAGGAACCCTACCGCATGTTCACCAGCCGGGCGGAATACCGCCTGCTGCTGCGGGCCGACAATGCCGACCTGCGCCTCACCGGGCGGGGGATCGAGCTTGGCTGCGTCGGCAGCACGCGCGCCGCTGCCTTCGGCGAGAAGAAGGCGCTGCTGGATGCGGGCCGGGCGCGGCTTCAGGCCCTGGCGCTGACCCCGCGGGAGTTGAACGACCGTGGCCTCAAGGTCAACCAGGATGGCGTCCGCCGCACCGCCATGGACCTGCTCGGCTACCCGGAAGTGGACATGGCCCGCCTGCGCGACCTATGGCCAGAGCTGGCGGACCTGCGCCCCGATGTGGCGGAACAGCTAGAAATCGAAGGTCACTACGCCGGCTATCTGGCGCGGCAGGAAGCGGACATCCGCGCCTTCCGCCGCGACGAGGCGCTGGCGCTGCCCGATGACCTGGACTACGCCACCGTCGGCAGCCTGTCGGCTGAAATCCGGCTGAAGCTGGCGCAGGTGCGTCCGGCGACCCTGGGGGCGGCGGCGCGCATTCCCGGTGTTACTCCGGCGGCCATCACCGCGCTTTTGGGACATGTGAAGCGCTCCCTGCGCGACGAGGGTGTAGCCGAAGCCGGCTGAGGGGCGTATAAGGGGCTCCCGCTGTTTCACGTGAAACACAGGACCCCATGCCTCCTCCCCCCATGACCCCCGAGCAGTTCCAGGTCGAGACCGGTGTTTCACGTGAAACACTGGATCGCCTGAGGCTCTATGCCGATCTGCTGGAAAAGTGGCAGCAGCGCATCAATCTGGTCGGCCCGGCGACGCTGCCCGACCTGTGGCGTCGTCACATGCTCGATTCGGCCCAGTTGTGGCCGCTGTTGCCGCCCGACCTGCCGCGCCTCATCGACATCGGCTCCGGTGCCGGCTTTCCCGGCCTGGTGCTGGCGATCCTGGGCGTGCCGGAGGTTCATCTCATCGAGTCGGACCAGCGCAAGGGCGCCTTTTTGCGGGAAGTGGCGCGGCAGACCGGCGCCACTGTCACCGTCCACAGCGCCCGAATCGAGTCGATCCTCGATCTGTCGGCGCCGGTCGTCACTGCCCGTGCTCTTGCTGCGTTGCCAAAATTGCTTGATCTTGCAGTGCCTTTGCTCGCGTCGGGAGGGCAGTGCCTGTTCCTGAAAGGGCAAAATATAGAGGAAGAATTGACCTCGGCCCGCAAAATCTGGATATTCACCGAAGACCGGTCCCCCAGCCGCTCCGATTCCACCGGGCTTGTGCTGCGCGTGCGAGAGGTACGTCCCAAATGACCAATCCGTCCCCGACCCGCCGTCCCCGCGTCATGGCCATTGCTAATCAGAAGGGCGGTGTCGGCAAGACCACCACCGCCATCAATCTGGCCACGGCCATGGCTGCCGTGCGCAAGAAGGTGCTGATCGTCGATCTCGATCCCCAGGGCAATGCCTCCACCGGGCTTGGGATCAACCGTGCCAACCGCAAGGTGTCGAGCTACCACGTCCTGATGGGCGAGGCGGCGCTGGACCAAGCGGTGGTGAAAAGTGATGTCCCAGGGCTTGATGTGGTGCCGTCGAGCGTCGATCTTGCCGGGGCGGAACTGGAACTGGTGGCCGCCACCCGCCGCGAACACAGGCTGCGGGAAGCCATCTCCGGCCGGCTGGCGGACATGGATTACGACTATATCTATATCGACTGCCCGCCGGCGTTGGGCCTGCTGACACTCAACGCCCTGGTGGCGGCCGACAAGGTGATGGTGCCGTTGCAGTGCGAGTTCTTCGCCCTGGAAGGTGTCAGCCATCTGGTGAAGACCATCGAGCGGGTGAAGAAAGCCTTCAACCCCGATCTCGACATCCAGGGCATCGTCCTGACCATGTTCGACCGCCGCAACAACCTGTCGGATGCCGTGGCGGCCGACGTGCGTGGCTATTTCGGTGCCAAGGTGTTCGATACCGTCATCCCGCGCAACGTGCGGGTGTCGGAGGCGCCATCGCACGGCAAGCCGGTGCTGCTCTATGATTTGCGCTCTCAGGGGGCGCAAGCCTATGTGCATCTGGCGGGTGAGGTTCTGAAGCGGGAGAAGCAGGAGGTGAGGGCATGAGCGCAGCGCGACGCGGTCTTGGGCGGGGGCTTTCCGCCCTGTTCGGCGACACGGAGGCCGGTCTCGATGAAGAGGTTGCCGCCTCCGGTGCTGTCGCGGGCGAGGCCGAGCAGAGCGAGCGCTTGACTTCCGAACGGTTGGTGTCGGTCGGGCGGCTGCGCTCCGGCCGTTTCCAGCCGCGCAAGGAGTTCGACCAGCAGGCCATCGACGACCTGGCCGAGTCGATCCGCGAAAAGGGCATCATCCAGCCGATCCTGGTGCGCGTCCACCCGGACGAGCCGGAGATGTTCGAGATCATCGCCGGCGAACGCCGCTGGCGGGCGGCGCAGCAGGCGCAGCTGCACGACGTGCCGGTGTTGGTCAAAGCCTTCACCGATCGCGAGGCGCTGGAAGTGGCGCTGGTGGAGAACCTTCAGCGTCAGGATCTGACGGCGCTGGAGGAATCCGAGGGCTATCAGCGCCTGATGGACGAGTTCCATCACACTCAGGAAGATCTGGCGAAAGCCGTCGGCAAGAGCCGCAGCCATGTCGCCAACATGATGCGTCTTCTGAACCTGCCGGCCCCGGTAAAAGGGATGCTGCGCGAGGGCAAACTGACCGCCGGTCATGCCCGCGCGTTGCTGAACGCCGAAGACCCGGTGATGCTGGCCGAGCGGGTTGTCTCCCGTGGCCTCAACGTTCGTCAGACCGAAAAGCTGGCGATGACCGAGGGCAAGAAGCAGCCGCGCAAGAAGGGCGCGGCGGGCGCCGCCGGCCATGATCCCCATAAGGATTCCGATACGCTGGCCCTGGAACGGGATCTCGCGGCCCTGCTGGGGCTGAAGGTTTCCATTGCCTTTGCCGGCCGGGGCGGCGCCCTGACCATCGAATACGACACGCTGGAGCAACTGGACGATATTCTTCATCGCTTGTCGGATGGCGCGCACCGTTTGGGGGCGACGGAAGACCCTCTCGATGAGGATGAGGATCTCGATGCCGCCATCGCCGCCGAATTGGCGAGCGCTGACGTTGGCGATGAGGCCGAGGGTGACGACGAAGACGATGCCGACGAGGGCTATATCGAGCCGGCCCTGAAGGAGAGCGTATGGGATGGCGGTCTGGATGCCGTCGATCTCTCCGACTCCGAGGACGACGCCAAGGAGGATGGTGCGCCCGAGCCGACCACCCTCAAGGAAACGGTCTGGGAAGGCGGCCTTGATGCCGTCGATCTGCCGGAGGTCGACGAGGACAAGGACGACGACGAAAGCGCTCTTCACGTCCCAACCATCGAGGAAGCCGAGGCGGATCTGAAGGAAACCTTGCGCGAGGGCGGGCTCGATGCCCTCGATTGGGAGGGCGGCGACGAAACCGGCGATCAAGCCAACTCCGAAGACGATGCCGAATTCGATCCCGAAGCCATGAAGGCGCTGCTGCGCGAGGAAGGTCTGGATGCCCTCCATGACACCGACGCCGAGGGCGACGATGCGGAGGATGGCGACGACCGTCCGGCATAAGGCCGTCCGGCGGCGGGTGGTATGGTCGCTGCTGGCCCTTCCCCTGGTGGCCGGGCCGGCGGCGGCGGCCGAGGATCGCACCCAGGCATTGGTGGGCGATCTGCGCCGAGCCATTGTCGAGGCCGAGCGCGACGGCCAATCGCGAGATGACCTGATCACGGTGCTGAAGGGGCTCGTCGGGCGCTACGACGAGCCCTTCGCGCATGTGGTGGTGCGGGATACGTTCCAGGACGGTGACCTTGGCCGTGATCCGGCGTGGCGGGTGTTGTCGGGCGGGTGGCAGGCCGTGGCCGGGGCGGTGGTGAGCCCGCCGGTGGGGCCGGTGCCGCCGCCTCCCGCCGCCCTGCCCGATGAAGCCCAGATGTTGCAGGAAAAGCTGACGGCCATCACCCGCATGGTCGAGCACGCGCGCCGGGATGGCCAACAGCCGCCACCTCCGCCGCTGGTGGCCCAGGCGACGCCTCCCGCAGGGACGGAGGCGGCCCGACTGGCCCTGCCGGTGGTGGTGCCGCCGGTATTCCGCCTGACGGTATCCTTCAGCTTGAGAGAGGATGAGAGCCGGCAGCACGCCATGGCCATCAGCTTGGGCGAAGGGCATGGCGCCCGCCCGGCGGCCTACCGGCTGGTGGTCGAGCGCCATGCCGGCCGCAGCCGAGCGGTGTTGGAGCGAACGGGCGGTCTGGGGTCTGGCACGCTGGGAAGCGCGGTGTTGCCAGCCGGTGTCGCCGATGGGGCGCTCCACCGCCTGAGCGTGGAGCGGGTGGCCGATGGCGGGCTGCGGGTGCTGGTCGATGATCGCCCGGTGCTGGAGGCCCACGACGGACGCCGCCCGCCGCCCCTGCAACAGCTGGTGCTGGAACGTCAGGCGGGGCGGCTGTCGGTGTCGCAGGTGGAGGTGAGGACGGGGGCGACGGTCACGCCTTGACCGCGCCGGCGCCGGTGCTCTTGGGGGCTTCGGGGTCGAGCGGCCAGCGTGGGCGGGGCTTGAAATCGAGCGGGTCGGTCTGACCGCCCTTCAGACGCTCCAGCCCGGCCCAGGC
>JAEWWF010000337.1 GCA_023396465.1 Pseudomonadota bacterium | reverse complement strand
CGCCGCGCAGGAACAGATACCAGCCAGCGACGCCGGCGACGATGGCTCCGGCGACCACCGCGATCATCACCCCACGCGAGCCATTGGACCGGCTTTCCGGCTCGTCGTCGTAATCCTCATCGTCCTCCGGCTCGCCCCCGTCATCGTGATCGGCGGCGGCCGACAGGCGGGTGCGGGTCGGCTGCGGGTCCGCCTCGTCATCATCGAGCCGCAGCCGCGACGGCGCCGGCCCCATGGTGGGCTCGACATGATCCCGCTCGTTGTCGTCCGTGACGTGACCAAAGGCATCACCGTCCTCGCCCCGGCCGGCGCGGGGCGCCAGACGGTCGGGGATCAGGTTCAGGAAGTCGTCGGCGTCGTCAGACCCCGATCCCGATTTCGGGGTGCCGAGACCGGGCTCCTTGCGTTCGCTGGGCGCCATCACCGCATCTCCTCGACAGGATCCACACCGAATACCGCGAGGCCAGACGCTATCACCGTCGCCACGCCCTGCACAAGCGCGAGGCGTGCCGCGCTCAGGTCGCGATCCTCGGGCAGCAGGAAGCGCAGTTCAGTGTGATCCTTGCCCTTGTTCCACAGGCCATGGAAGCCGGCCGCCACATCGTTCAGGTAGTACGCCACCCGATGCGGCTCATGCGCTTCCGCCGCGCTTTCCAGCAGACGCGGCCAACTGGCGAGGATGCGGATCAGGCTCATCTCGGCCTCGTCCACCAGCCGGTCGACCGGCGCCTGGGCCAGCACCGCCGCCGTCACCGCCGCGTCACCCAGCAACTCGGCGCCATGGCGCAGCACCGAGCGGGCGCGGGCGTGGGCGTACTGGACGTAGAACACCGGGTTGTCCTTGGACTGCTCCAGAACCTTGGCGTAGTCGAATTCAAGCGGCGCGTCGTTCTTGCGGGTGAGGATGATGAAGCGGACAAGATCCTTGCCTTTTCCGCCACTTCGCTCGTTCAGCTCATCCACCACTTCACGCAGGGTGATGAAGGTGCCGGCGCGCTTGGACATCTTCACCGGCTCGCCGTTGTCCATCAGCTTGACCAGCTGGCAGAGCTTGACGTCCAGCGTCGCCTCGCCGCCGGAAACGGCCTTCACCGCCGCCGCCACCCGCTTGACGTAGCCGCCGTGGTCGGCGCCCCAGACGTCGATCAGGGTGCGCGAGCCGCGCAGGTACTTGTCGCGGTGATAGGCGATGTCAGAGGCGAAGTAAGTGAAGCTGCCATCGCTCTTCTTCAGGGCGCGGTCGACCTCGTCGCCAAACTCGGTGGCGCGGAACAGGGTCTGCGGGCGGGGTTCCCAGTCGTCGGGCAGCTTGCCCTTGGGAGGCTCCAGCACGCCCTCATAAATGAGGCCGCGCCCCTGGAGGTCATCCAGCACCGCCTGCACGGTGCCGGCCTCCACCAGACCGCGTTCCGAGGTGAAGACGTCGTGCTCGACGCCCAGCACCAGCAGGTCTTCCTTGATGAGCGCCATCATCTCGTCGATGGCGAAGGACCGCAGCGCCGGGCGCCACTCTTCCTCCGCCGCATCGACCCAGCGACGGCCGTCGCGGGCGGCCAGCTTTTCGGCCGGCGGCACCAGATAATCGCCGCCGTACTCGATCTCCTTCGCCGCCAGCATGGCGTCGAAGGTGTCCTGGCTGATCGCACCGGCGGCCACCAGATAGCGGGCCCGCAGCGCGTCGGCCAGCTTGTCGACCTGGGCGCCAGCGTCGTTGATATAGTATTCCTTGCAAACGTCGTAGCCGGCCTTCTTCAGCAACAACGCGAGCGCATCGCCCACCACCGCGCCGCGACCATGGCCGACGTGCATGGGGCCGGTGGGGTTGGCCGAGACGTATTCCACGTTGACCTTGCGCCCGGCGCCCATGGTGCTGTCGCCAAAGCGCACCCCTTGCGTCAGCACCTCCCGCAGCACGCCGCGCCAGACGCCTTCCTCCAGGCGCAGGTTGATGAAGCCCGGTCCGGCGACGGACGCTTCCGTCACCCCCGGCACCGCCGTCAGCCTGGCCACCAGGGCGTCGGCCAGATCGCGCGGCTTCACGCCGGCGGGCTTGCTCAGCACCATGGCGGCGTTGGTGGCGATGTCGCCGTGGCTGGGGTCGCGCGGCGGCTCGGCGGTGACGCGGGCGAAATCGAGCCCGGCCGGCAGGGTGCCCGCGGCCACCAGCGCTTCCAGCGCGGTGACGATGTGATCCTTGTAGACGTTGAAAATGTTCATGGTTTTACCGAAGGGTCGAACAGTCGGGTGTGCTCGTCGAGGGCGAACCGGTCGGTCATGCCGGCGATGTAGTCGGCAACCTGCCGCGCCGTCTTGCGGCCGCGCGGGCCGTCGCAGGGCTTCTGCCAATCGTGCGGCAGCAGGTTCGGTTCGTTGACGAACAGGTGGAACAGGTCCTTTACCACCCGCTTGGCCTTGGAGGTCATGCGGTTGACGCGGTAATGGCGGTACATGTTGGGGAACAGGAAGGCCTTGAGGGCGCGGTCGTGCTCCACGATCTGGTCGGAGAACGCGACCAGCGGCCGCCCCAGGTGCCGCACCTCCGCCGCCGACTGCGGCCGGTACTCGGCGATGCGGCGGCCGGTTTCGGCCACCAGATCCTCGACCATGGCGGTGATGATGCGGCGGAAGCTTTCGTAGATCAGCCGGTGCTCGTCGATCTCGGGATACTGCGCCATGACGCCCCGGAAGATCGGCCCGACCAGCGGCAGATCGAGCAGGTCGGACACCTGGAACAGGCCGGCGCGCAGGCCATCCTCGATGTCATGGGCATTGTAGGCGATATCATCCGACAGCGCCGCCACCTGCGCCTCGGCGGAGGCATAGGTGTGCAATTCCAAATCCTGGCCCTCGGAATACTCGACGATGGCCTTGGGCAGCGGCTTGCTATCGGGCCGGCCGACCAGCGGGCCGTTGTGCTTCACCAGCCCTTCCAGCGTTTCCCACGTCAGGTTGAGGCCGTCGAACTCGGCATAGCGCCGTTCCAGCTTGGTGACGATGCGCAGCGACTGAGCATTGTGGTCGAAGCCGTCGTACTCCGTCAGGCAGTCCTGCAAGGCGAACTCGCCGGCGTGGCCGAAGGGCGTGTGACCAAGATCATGGGCCAGCGCCAGCGCCTCCGCCAGATCCTCGTTCAACCCCAGCATGCGGCTGATGGCCCGCGCCACCTGACTGACCTCCAGGCTGTGGGTCAGGCGGGTGCGGTAGTGCTCGCCCTCGTGATAGACGAACACCTGGGTCTTGTACTTCAACCGCCGGAAGGCGTTGCAGTGGATGATGCGGTCGCGGTCGCGCTGGAAATCAGAACGCGCGTTGGCCGGCGGCTCCGGATGAAGCCGCCCGCGCGACTGGGTCGGATCACAGGCGAAGGGCGCCAGGGCGGTTGTCATGGCGGCGACACTACAGGGGCCGCGCGACCGTGGCAACCACCGCCGTGCGGCACTGCGGCATCAGCTGGCTGGAATGGTTCCACCTTGCGGCCGGACGGCGGCGGCCCTAGATTTTGATCGAAGACCGCGCCCTCCCCCGCGCTTCCACGGTTCCAGAGGACCACAGATCTATGAGCGATACCGACACCCTGGCCCCGGCCACCGGCCTCGTCATGACCGAGTCCGCCGCCCAGCGGGTGCGCACCCTGATCACCCAGGAGGGCAACCCCGACCTCATGCTGCGGCTGACCGTTTCCGGCGGCGGCTGCTCCGGCTTCCAGTATGGCTTCGACCTGGACGCCACCGCCAACGACGACGATACCGTGCGCGACTTTCACGGCGTCCGCCTGGTGGTGGACGAAGCCAGCCTCGACCTGTTGCAAGGGTCGGTGGTGGACTACGTGGAAGACCTCATGGGCGCCGCCTTCGTCGTGAAGAACCCCAACGCCACCTCCACCTGCGGCTGCGGCTCCTCTTTCGCCATCTGAAGCCGCTCCCCGCTCCCGAGCATGCACGGCCGCCCCGGCGTCACCACGCCGGGCAGCGGCTTTGCAAATCGTCGTAGTTATGCGCCGTGTCGATGGCGGCGTTGCGCAACCCGTGCTCGCTGCGCAACGCATCCATCGGCGCCTTCAACGCCGCCTGGATGCGGGCGGAGGCCAGCGCCTTCGCCTGCTCCAGGCTGGGCGCCCACATGGGGTTGAGCGTCGCCGCCGACCGCTCCACCGCCGCCTCCAGCCGGGGAGCGTGGGCTTTCAGCACGGCGCGGGTGATGTCCACATGTTCCAGTTCGTGAGCATGGACCGTTTCATGGGCGCAGCTTCCGGGACGGTATTCGGCCGGGATGTAAACCCGCAGCTCCGGATAGCCGACATCCACCCGCACCGCCTGCAACTCGGCGCAATAGCCGCCGCCGGGTGCCGACCATGTGGCCGTGCGAGTGGCGGTGCGAACCTGCAAACTGCTTTCCGTCAGGCCAACCGTCGTCCAGCCGCCGGTGGTCATGCGCGAGGCATCGCCGTGAAACCGGGTGGTCAACGCCAGCTTGTCGTGGCTGCGGTCGAGCACCACCGTGCCCTCATCCACCACCATCTCCACCTCCACCGGCTGACCGGACGCCCGGCAGCCGGCCGCGGCCACGCTCCCGCCGGCGGCCTGTGCGGCCACGGCGGTTCCCGCCAGGATCAGAATGGTCGCCAGACCGGCGCGCGCACCCCGACATCCTGCGGAGATAATCTCCGACAGCATGATGACCCCTCGAACTCTCTCTCGGTCTTTGCTTGCTGGCGCAGCCGGTGCGGACCCTGGCCATGCGGTCCGTCGTGGCGGTTCATTGGGCTTACCCGGTAGGCACCGTTCCAGGCTTTGTGCTACCACCGACGACACGCCATCCTGACACGCCGAACGGAACCCGTCCATGCTCAAAATCGCCGCCTGGAACGTCAACTCCATCAAGGCCCGCTTGCCCAACGTCATCGGCTGGCTCGACGAGGCCAAGCCCGACGTCGCGTTGTTGCAGGAGATCAAGACCATCGACGACGGCTTTCCGCTGATGGAGATCCAGGCGGCGGGGTACACGCACTGCGCCATCTACGGCCAGAAGAGCTACAACGGCGTCGCCATCCTGTCCCGCCTGCCGCTGACCGAGGTGCGCCGGGGCCTGCCCGACGAGCCCGAGGACCAGCAGGCCCGCTATGTCGAGGCGGTGGTCGACGGCCGGGTGCGGGTGGCGTCGGTCTACGTCCCCAACGGCAATCCGGTAGACACCGAGAAATACCCCTACAAGCTGCGGTGGATGGAGAACCTGCGCCGCCACGCCGCCCGCCTGCTGGTGAACGGCGACCTGCCGCTGGTGATCGGCGGTGACTATAACGTCTGTCCGACCGATGACGACCTCTACGACCCCGAAGGCTGGGCCAACGATGCCCTCTGCCGGCCCGAAACCCGCGCCGCCTTCCGTGCCCTGCTGTGGCTCGGCCTCACCGACACCTTCCGCGCCCTGCACAAGGAGCCACACCGCTACTCGTTCTGGGATTACCAGCAGGGGGCGTGGCAGCGTGACCTCGGCCTGCGCATCGACCACCTGCTGCTGAGCGGAGGCGCCCTTGATCGGGTACAGGCCTGCGACATCGACCGGCGCCCGCGCGGCAAGGAGAAGGCCTCCGACCACACCCCCATCTGGTGCGACCTCGACCTCTGACCCGCGTCCCCCGTCCGAACGAGGGGGTTGACTGGCGGGAGGGCGGGGCATCATCGGCCTTTCACGGGAACGACCCGCCGGCTAAGCTGAAGCGCCCGCCGGGAAACGGGCGACACGGGTGGGGGACAGGCACATCATGGCGGTGGGAGGCATCGAGCTGGCAGTGCTCGGCGTGGCCGGGTTGCTCGGCCTCGTCATCCTGCTGGTGCCAGCGGCGGCGCGGCTGAACGTCCCTTTCTCCCTGGCCCTGGCCGGCTTCGGCATGACGCTTGGCGGACTGGCACCGCTGCTGCCGGCCGGGATGCTCACCGGCTGGCTCGCCGCCTTTCACCTGTCGTCGGACGCCTTCATCCTGCTATTCCTGCCGGTGCTGCTGTTCGAGACGGCGGTGGTGGTCGATGTCCGCCGTCTGATGGAGGACATAGGCCCCATTCTGTTGCTGGCGGTGGTGGCCGTGCTGGTCTCCACCGCCGCCATCGGCCTGTCGCTGACGGCGGTGTCGGACATGGGCCTGATCGCCTGCCTGCTGCTGGCGGCCATTGTTTCCACCACCGACCCGGTGGCGGTGGTGGCCATCTTCCGTGACCTCGGCGTGCCGCACCGCCTCAGCCTGCTGGTCGAGGGCGAGAGCCTGTTCAATGATGCCG
>JAEWWF010000178.1 GCA_023396465.1 Pseudomonadota bacterium | reverse complement strand
CGGGCACATGGGTCACCAGCACCGCGCGGTCGGTGGTCATCAACTCGCAGCGGCCGGTAAGGAAGGCATCCCATCGCACGACCCAGGAGTCGAACACCAGCGGCGTCAGCGCCTGCCCGGTGCGGCGGGTGTGGTCGGCAAGGCTCGCTTGCGAGGTGGAGTTGCTGGAGACGCACACCTTGGCCTCGGGGACGTCGGCCAACTTCTTCCAGCCATGGCGGCGGTGGGCGACGAAGCCCTGGCCGTCATGGAACACCGGCAGGGTGAAGGCGACCCCGGTGCCGGCATCGCGGCTGGCGGTCCAGGTGGTGCTGTCGAACAGGGCGTCGACGCTGCCGTCGCGCAGCGCCTCGAAGCGGGTGTTGCCGTTGAGGAAAACGTACTCGACGTTGTCGGCCTCGCCGGTGATGGCGGCGGCGACGGCGTTGCACAGCCGGACCATGAAGCCGTCGCGGCTGCGCCCATCCTCGGTGGCGGTGGAGAAGCCCGGCGCGCTCTCGAACACCCCGCACCGCAGGTAGCCGTGATTCTTCACCTCGCCGAGGGTGTCGGCCCGCGCTGTCGGTATCAGGACCACCATGGCGGCAAACGCCGCCGCCGCCGCCGCGATCATGCCTCGTCCCGCTGTCGTGACCACTTGTCCGTCTCCCGCAGTGCCGTCGCGCGGCCTTCCCGCAATGTTTTTACTGCATTGGCGGAGGGCGTGACAGTATGGTTGGTGACACGGGAAAGGCGCCCATTCGGGGAAGAAGGTTCAGGATGGCTCCGGTTCGCTTCGGCGTCGCGGCACGGTTGTTCGCCGGCCTCGCCGTGATGGCGTTGATCGCCGCCGGCATTGCTGTGATCGCCGCGCGAGCCCTGAGCACCGCCAGCGAACGGCTGGACGAGATCGCCTTGACGCGCCTGCCGGCCACGGCCCAGGCCGGCCTCATCGGCCGTCAGAGCCAGGCCCTGGCCGACACCATCCCCTTCCTGGTGTTTTCCACCACCCAGTCCGACCGCCGCACGGTGGCGATGCGGCTCGATGACACCGCCGCCGGCCTGGAGGGCGAGCTTGCCAGCTTGCGCGCCGTCGGCGTGCCGGAGCGCCGGCTGGCGACGGTGGTGACACCGTATCAGGCTGTGCTCGAGTCCATGCGCGGTCTGGATCGGCTGGTGTCGGCCCGCATTGATGCCGATTACCTGGTGTCGCGCCTTGCCCTTCAGGTCCAGCAGGCCGACGCCCAGGTCCGGATGCTGCGGTCGACACTGATGTCCGACCCGGCGGCGACCGAGTGGGGATTGGCCGCCGCCGCGACCCTCACCGCCCTGGCCGCCGCGGCCGGCGAGCCGCACGAGGCGCGGGTGCGGGCGCGGCGGAGCGATTATCGTACCCGCCTGCGGGAGGCGGACGCCGCCCTTGCCCGCATGCCGGCGGCACTGGCGGCCCAGACGCGGCCGGTGCAGGAGCACCTGCACGCCATCGGCGGTGGTCTGGAACAGGATGCCGCCGTGCAGCCGGGGGGTGGCGGCGGGGATATTTTCACCGCGCGCGAGGCGTCCCTCACCACCCAGCGGCAGGTGCGGGCCCGTCTGACCCAGACCGGCGACCTGTCCAACCAGTTTCTCGCCGCCGTGTGGGGTTTGGTGCAGTATCTCCAGGACGAAGCCGCGAGCGCCTCCAGCCAGACCCGGGCGGCACAGGGCGGTGACCTGATGCTGGTGGCGTTGCTGACCGCCGCCGCCGCCGCCACCGCCGCCGGCCTGCTGGTCTACCTCAACCGCAGCGTCCTGCGTCGTTTGCGTCAGCTGCGGGATGCCATGGCGGCGGAGGCCGAAGGCCGTCGGGCGCCGATCCCGGTGGACGGCCATGACGAGATCACCGCCATGGCCCGCAGCCTTGCCCGCCTGCGCGACGCCATCCACGGCCGCGAGGAAGCCTTGCAGGCCAGCCGCGAGCAGGCCCGCCAGATCGCCGAGACGGCGCCGGTGGCGCTGGTCGTCACCCGCATTCCCGACCGGCGCATCCTGTCCATCAACCAGCGCGCCTGCGAGATGTTCGAGATCAGCCGCGATCAGGCGCTGGCCCAGACCGCCGATCCCTTTTACGCCGTGCCGAGCGACCGCCATGCCTGGCAGCAGGCGCTGTACCGCGACGGCGTGGCGCGCGACTTGGTGGTCCGCATGCAGACCTACAACGGCCGTCGTTTCACGGCCATGCTGTCGGCCACCAAGTCGGTCCACGAGGGGCAATTGGCGTGGCTGGTGGCGCTGGTCGACATCACCCAGCGCCTGCGCACCGAGGACTCCTTGCTTGCCGCCAAAAATCAGGCGGAGGCGACGGCGCGGGAACTGGTGCGCTCCAACGCCGATCTGGAGCAGTTCGCCTATGTCGCCAGCCATGACCTGCGGGAGCCGCTGCGCACGGTCGCGAGCTACGTCAATCTGCTGGAACGCCGTTACGGCGACCAGTTGAACCCGCAGGCACGGGAGTTCATCACCTTTGCTCGGGGCGGGGTCGCCCGCATGGAACAGCTCATCAAGGATCTTCTGGAATATTCCCGCGCCGGTCGCGGCAGCCCTGCCGCCGATCCGGTGCCATTGGAGACGGTGGTGAACGAGGCGCTGGTCAATCTGGAAGCCGCCGTGCGGCAGGCAGGTGGAAGCATCCGCGTCGAGGGGCCGCTGCCGGCGGTGCGCGGTGATCGCGGCGACCTGCTGCGGCTGTTCCAGAACCTCATCGGCAACGCCTTGAAGTATCGCCACCCGGAACGCCCGCCGGAGGTGTCCGTCACCTGCGCGTCACGGTCGGAGGGTGGCATCACCCTGTCGGTGGCCGACAACGGCATCGGCATCGCCCCGGCTCACTTCGACCGAATTTTCCTGATCTTCCAGCGTCTGCACGGCCGTACCGCCTATGAGGGCACCGGCATCGGTCTCGCCATCTGCCGCAAGGTGGTGGAGCGTCTGGGCGGAGCGATCCGTCTCGACAGCGCCGAAGGCTTCGGCAGCACCTTCCACGTCGATCTGCCGCCGGAGATCGTCGAGCCGACGGCGCAGCAGGGCGAGACTCAGCGTTAGGCGCCGTCCGTCGCCGTGATGCCGATCTGGATTTCGATCCGGTTGCAGGTGGCGTCGGGGCCGTCCCAGCGAAGGTAGACTTCGCGGCTGTCACCGGTCATGGACAGGCCAGCGGCGGCGATTGCCGCCAGCAGCGGAGCGTAGCCGTCGGTGAACATCCCCGACAGCGGTCCTTCATAGACGAGGGAGGCGCAGCGGAATGCCGGCAGCAGGTCGTCCCCGCCGTCCACCGGCAAACAGAAATCAAGATCGAAGGCGGTGTCGGCATCGCGCGGCATGCCGTGGGCGGCGAATATCCACGGTCCCGCCGGTTGCCGTCCCTCCGCCTCCGCCGCCGCGCCGGCCGTCGCGCAGGCCTCCACCGAAGCCGCACCCACCTGGGGCAGGGTCAGGCGGCGACGCTGCCGCATCACTGGCTGCGGCGGAATGGTCCTGATGTCCATGGGCGGGCTCCTGGCGGGTGAATTTCCTGAGCAGGGAAACCCAAAGGCACCCCGCCTGTCCAGGCATTATCCACCGGTGACGCTCATGTGGCGGGCGACGGCGAAGCGGGGCGCCCCCCGGTCGATGATGAAGTCGTGGCCCTTGGGCTTGCGGGCAATGGCCTCGTCCAGGGCGGCATGCAGGCCGGCATCGGAGTCAGTCGACCGCACCACCGCCCGCAGGTCGGCGGCGTCTTCCTGCCCCAGACACATGTAGAGGGTGCCGGTGCAGGTCAGCCGCACCCGGTTGCAGCCTTCGCAGAAGTTGTGGGTGAGGGGGGTGATGAAGCCGATGCGCCCGCCCGTCTCCGCCACCTGCACATAGCGCGCCGGGCCGCCGGTCTTGAGCGGGATGTCGGTGAGTGCCCACAGTCCTTCCAGCCGCTCGCGCAGAACCGACAGGGGCAGGTAGTGGGCGGTGCGATCCTCCGCCACCTCGCCCATGGGCATGGTTTCGATGAAGGTGACGTCGAAGCCCTCGCCATGGGCCCAGCGGACGATGTCGGCCAGTTCGTCCTCGTTCTGCCCGGCGAGCGCCACGGTGTTGATCTTGACGTGCAGGCCGGCCCGCTTGGCGGCCATGATCCCGCCCACCACCGTGTCCAACGCGCCGGTGCGGGTGATGGCGCGGAAGCGGTCGGGGCGCAGGCTGTCCAGCGACACGTTCACCCGCCGCACGCCGATGTCGGCCAGTTCGGCGGCGAACAGAGCGAGACGGTTGGCGTTGGTGGTGAGCGTCAGATCCTCCAGCGCGCCGCTGTCCAGGTGGCGGCCGAGGGCGCGGAACAGTTGCATGACGTTGCGGCGCACCAGCGGTTCGCCGCCGGTGATGCGCAGCTTCTTCACGCCGCGTTGCACGAAGGCGCTGCAAATGCGGTCCAGTTCCTCCAGCGTCAGCAGATCGCGCTTGGGCAGGAACGTCATGTCCTCGGCCATGCAGTAGGTGCAGCGCAGGTCGCAGCGATCGGTGACGGAGACCCGCAGATAGGTGACGTGACGGCCGAAGGGATCGATGAGCATGGTGGCTCCCTCGTCTCAGACGTGGCCGCTGATGTCGGCGTGCAGCGGCTTGGTTTCCTCGAAGCGCCGCTTCTGGTCCTCGCTGGCCGGGTGCTGGTGGTGGTCCTTCCAGGTGTCGTAGGGCATGCCGTAGATCACCTCGCGCGCCTGCTCGTAGGTCATCTCCTCGCCCCGTGCCTCGGCGGCGGCCCGAAACCACTTGGCCAGACAGTTGCGGCAGAAGCCGGCCAGGTTCATCAGGTCGATGTTCTGCACATCGGTGCGCTTTTGCAGATGGGCCACCAAGCCGCGAAAGGCGGCGGCCTCGATTTCGGTGCGGGTGCGGTCGTCCACGGGTGTCCCTCCGGCCGGTGCGCATTGTGACCGATACTATATGGCGCGGCGGCGGGGTGGAGCAAAGCCCGAGTTGGGGGCTCGGCTGTATCGACTTCGGCGTGTGCGTGGCGTACCGCCGTGAAGCACCGGATAAGAAACTCTCCGGGAGAACCTTCCGCCCGGCAAGGTGGTCAATTTCTTGGCGTTCCTCGGCCTCGCCGCACTGCCCGTAGGGCTGCCGATGACTGTCGGATCAGGCTAGGCCGCCTCCACGAACCCGGCCAATACCTTCTTCAGCCCGGCCTTGTCGAACTGCACCGCCAGCTTGTCGTCCTCGATGGCGGTGATGGTGCCGTAGCCGAACTTCTGGTGAAACAC
>JAEWWF010000174.1 GCA_023396465.1 Pseudomonadota bacterium | reverse complement strand
CGCGCCAGTCATGCGACCGGCGCGGAGGGCGGATGACGAGACCTCAACCGAGGCGCTTCTCCAGGGCGTCGCAGAAGGTTTCCATGGCCTTGACGCGGGCGTGGCGCTTGTCGTTGGCTTCCACCAGCGTCCACGGCGCGGTGTGGGTGGAGGTGCGCTCGATCATCTCGTTCACCGCCGTCTCGTAGGCGTCCCACTTCTCGCGGTTGCGCCAGTCCTCGCCGGTCAGCTTCCAGCGCTTGTAGGCGATCGATTCCCGCTGCTTGAAGCGTTCGTGCTGTTCTTCCTTGGTGATGTGAAACCAGTATTTCACCAGCACGGAGCCGTGTTCGATCAGTTGTTCCTCGAAGTCGCGGATTTCCGAATAGGCGCGCTTCCATTCCTCTTGGGTGGCGAAACCCTCCACCCGCTCCACCAGCACCCGGCCATACCAGCTGCGGTCATAGATGGTGACCCGCCCGGCCCGCGACAGGTGACGCCAGAACCGCCACAGATAATGGTGGGCACGTTCTTCATCGGTGGGGGCGGCGACCGGGATGACCTGGTAATCGCGGGCATCCAGGCCGGCGGTCATGCGACGGATGGCGCCGCCCTTGCCGGCGGCGTCCCAGCCCTCGAACACCAGGATGGAACTCACCCCCTCCGCCCGCGCCCGGCGTTGCAGGCCGTTGAGGCGGGCGCGCTGGATCTGCGCCTGCTCGGCATAGTCCTTCTTGTCGTAGCTGCGCGCCATGTCGAGACTCGACAGGATCGACGGCATGCGGCTGAGGATGGCGGTGCCGACCGGATCGGCCGACGCGGCAGCGGCGGCGGGCGTGGCGACCTCGGCGGCGGCCGGAGCCTGCTTCTTCTGCCGCGAGTCGAGGGTGGTCACCAGCCGCTTGCGCATCTTCTGGGAGTCCATGTGCCGGCGGGCGGCGTCGCGGATGGCGGTGAGCACGGTGAGGGAGCGGTAGCGCGGGTCCAGCCCCTCGACGATCTGCCACGGCGCATGGGCCATGCTGGTCTGCACGATCAACCGTTCGGAGGCGGTGATGAAGTCGTCGTACATCTCCCAATGCTTCCAGTCGCGTTCGGTGACGCGCCACGATTCATGGGGATCTTTCTCCAACGTCTTCAGCCGTTTCTTCTGTTCTTTCCTGCCGAGGTGCATCCAGAACTTGAGGATCAGCGCCCCATCGTCGGCCAGTTCCTTCTCGAAGGTGGCGACGCGGCTCAGCCGTTCGTCGAACTGGGCCTCGCCGATCCGGTTCCAGGCGCGGTCAAGCAGCGGCTGCGAATACCAGGCGGACAGGAACAGGCCGATCTTGCCGCGCGCCGGCAGGTCGCGCCAATAGCGCCAGAACAACGGCCGCTCGCGCTCCTCCTCCGACGGCTCGGCATAGGCACGGGTGACGATCCAGCGCGGGTCCATCCACTCGTTGAGAAGGTTCATGGTCTCGCTCTTGCCGGCACCATCAACGCCGGCGAACAGGATGATGACCGGGAAATCACAGGTGCGCAGGTGCTGCTGCAACTCCACCATCTCGATGCGCAGGGTGTCGGCGACGGCCTCGAAATCCTCCTTCGAGACGGTGCGGCCCAATTCGGCGGTGCGGAACATCCCCTCTCTCCCCCTCCGGCGTTCACGGATCAGTCAGGGAATAGAGACTAACCGCCGCGCCGCCGCATGCAACGACGCAAGTCCCTGATATGGCGGATGTCGTGAAAGTCCTACGCTGGCGGGTGGGTTTACGCGGCGGTGGACGCCGGACTGTCACCGGAATGGTGCTGGATTCGGCGGCGGTTCTGTGAGAAACGATAGGACCCGTTTTTGCCGCCCCGACGGGCGGTTAGATCGTTAGTAGGCCGGCCCCGACCCTGGGGCCGCAAGACCATTGTGACGGAGGATGGTATGGCAGTTCGCGTTGCGATTAACGGCTTTGGACGCATTGGCCGCCTTGTTCTGCGCGCCCTCGTCGAATCCGGCCGCTCGGACATCGAGGTCGTGGCGATCAACGATCTCGGCTCGGCCGAGGCCAATGCGCACCTGCTCAAGTATGACTCCGTCCACGGCATCCTGCCGGCCGAAGTCTCCGTCGAGGGCGACAGCATGGTCGTCGGCGACAAGCGCATCAAGGTCATCGCCGAGCGCGACCCGACCAAGCTGCCGTGGGCCGACCTGAAGGTCGACATCGTCGCCGAATGCACCGGCATCTTCACCGACAAGGACAAGGCGAAGGTCCACCTGGACGCCGGCGCCAAGCGCGTGCTGGTCTCCGCTCCGTCCAAGGGCGCCGACCTGACCGTCGTCTACGGCGTCAACCACGACAAGCTGAGCGCCGACCATATGGTGGTCTCCAATGCCTCCTGCACCACCAACTGCCTCGCGCCGGTGGCCTGGGTGCTGAACGAGACCTTCGGCGTGCATCATGGCTTCATGACCACCATCCACGCCTACACCGGCGACCAGCGCACCGTGGACACCCTGCACAAGGATCTCTACCGCGCCCGCGCCGCCGCCATGTCCATGATCCCGACCTCCACCGGCGCCGCCAAGGCCGTCGGTCTGGTGCTGCCGGAACTGGCGGGCAAGCTGGACGGCGTGGCCGTGCGCGTGCCGACCGCCAACGTGTCGCTGGTCGACCTCAAGGTGGTGCTCGGCAAGACCGTGACGGCCGACGAAGTCAACGCCGCCATCAAGGAAGCCGCCAACGGCCGCCTGAAGGGCGTTCTCGGCTACAACGAGCTGCCGCTGGTGTCCATCGACTACAACCACAACGCCAACAGCTCCACCTTCGACGCGCCGGGCACCAAGGTGCTGGAAGGCAACTTCGTGCGCGTGATGTCGTGGTACGATAACGAGTGGGGTTTCTCCAACCGCATGCTCGACACCGCCGTGGCCATGGGCAAGCTGATCTGATCCGGCTGCCCGCCGCGCGATACGAAAGCACTGCATGCCGCCCCCGCGAACACCTGCTCGCGGGGGCGGTTCCCCATGGACCGGATGCGATCTGACGAGAGGAAGTTTCCCATGGCCGACTTCAAGACCATCGACGACATCGATGTGGCCGGCAAGCGCGTGCTGGTGCGCTCCGACCTCAACGTGCCGATGAAGGACGGCAAGGTCACCGACACCACCCGCATCGACCGTTCCTGCGACACCATCCGCGATCTGGTCGCCAAGGGCGCCAAGGTCGTCGTGCTGTCCCACTTCGGCCGTCCCAAGGGCAAGCGCAACGACGACATGAGCCTGAAGCCGGTGGCCGAGGCGCTGGCCGCCGCCCTTGGCACTCCGGTCGCCTTCGCCGACGACTGCGTCGGTCCGGCCGCCGAGACGGTGGTCAACGGTCTTGCCTCCGGCGAGGTGGCGCTGCTGGAAAACCTGCGCTTCCACGCCGAGGAAGAAAAGAACGATCCCGGCTTCGCCCGCACCCTGGCGTCGCTGGGCGATGTCTACGTCAACGATGCCTTCTCGGCCGCCCACCGCGCCCACGCTTCCACCGAGGGCATCGCCCACCTGCTGCCGAGCGCCGCCGGCCGGCTGATGCAGGCGGAACTGGTGGCGCTGACCAAGGCGCTGGGCAAGCCGGAACGGCCGGCGGCGGCGCTGGTCGGCGGCGCCAAGATCTCCACCAAGCTCGACGTTCTCGGCAATCTGATCGAGAAGGTGGACATGATCATCATCGGCGGCGGCATGGCCAACACCTTCCTGTTCGCCAAGGGCATCGCCATCGGCAAGTCCCTGTGCGAGTCGGACATGGCCGACACCGCCCGCGCCATCATGGAAAAGGCGGAAAAGGCCGGCTGCGAGATCGTGCTGCCGCAGGACGTGGTGGTGGCGCCCGAGTTCAAGGAAGGCGCCCCGGCCACCACCGTCGCCTTCGACGCGGTGCCGGAGGACCAGATGATCCTCGACATCGGCCCGCAGGCCATCGAGACGCTGAAGCAGAAGCTGGCCGGCTGCAAGACGCTGGTGTGGAACGGCCCGCTCGGCGCCTTCGAGATCAAGCCGTTCGACACCGCCACCAACGCCATCGCCCAGGAAGCCGCCCGCCTCACCAAAGAAGGCAAGCTGCTGACGGTGGCCGGCGGCGGCGATACCGTCTCGGCCCTGGCCAACGCGGGGGTGGAGGGGCAGTTCTCCTACGTCTCCACCGCCGGCGGCGCCTTCCTGGAATGGCTGGAAGGCAAGACCCTGCCGGGCGTTGCCGCGCTGGCCGACTGATCCTCGGCGGCGGGCTGACCGCACCACGGAAAGAAGGGCGTCCGGCCATGGCCGGGCGCCCTTTTCCTATGCCTCGGGGAGGGGCGCAACGGCGGCTTGACGAGGAAATTAATGATATTAAATTAATCTCATTAATTTCTGACTCACGTCCAGAGTCCCGCCATGGCACGCCCCCGCAAGGACCAGCAGATCGATATTCCGGCCCGCGCGGTCGAGGAGACTATGCGGCAGCTCGACACCCGCGAGGCCGGGGCGATCACCCTGGCGCAGGTGGCGGCCGCCGTCGGCTGCCGGGCGCCGGCGCTCTATGCCTACTTCGCCGGCCGGGAGGCGCTGCTGCGGGCGGTGCATGACGCCGGCTTCCGCCTGCTGCTGGAGGAGAAGCTGGCGGTGGCGGCGCGCCATGCCGACGCACCGCTGGACCGTCTGCGGGAGGGTGGCCTCGCCTACCTGCGCTTCGCCGCCGAACACCCCGGCCTCTACCGCCTGATGTTCTCGCCGCCCGCCGCTGCCGACCTGCCAGACGATCCCTTCGCCACCGATGCCGGCGCCGGCTGTCTCGCCATGCTGGAGCGGGCCATCACTGCCTGTCAGGCCGAGGGCTATCTGCCGGGGCGGCAGGCCGCGCAGGTGGCCTTCACCCTGTGGTCAGCGGTGCATGGTGCCGCCTCGCTGGTCTTGCAGGGGCGGGCGCCGGTGCCGGCCGGGCAGGACGCCATGGCCGCCGCCGCCGGGGTAGTGGATGACCTGATGGACTTCATCCGCCGCAGCCGGCCGGCGCCGGACCAGCCCTGAGCCGCCATTCATCAAAAGGGAGAGATCATGCGTCGTCGTTACTGGTACGTGGCCGCGCCGCTGGCGCTGGCCGTGGCGGCCGTGGCCGGCTGGGTCGGCGTCTCGGCGATCCTGACGGAGCGGGAGATCGCCGCCCACGCCGCCGCCATCCGCGACATCGCCGGCCGCCATCCCTCGGCCGCCGCCGATGCCGCCGCCCTGGCCGCCCTGCCGCCGCCGGTGCAGCGGTATCTTGCCTTCGCCGTGCCGGACCCGCAGGCCCGCTTCCGCACCGTCGCCCTGACGGCGGAGGGCGACTTCCGCCGCCCGCTGACCGAAGGCTTCACCCCCACCACCGCCGCCCAGACCATCGCCGTCGGCACCCCGGCGCTGATGTTCGACGCCACCACCCCGCTCGGCCCGGTGTTGTGGGCGCGGGCCTATGACTTCTTCGCCGACGGCCGCATGGAGATGCGCGCCCGCATCGCCTCCGCCCTAACCG
>JAEWWF010000054.1 GCA_023396465.1 Pseudomonadota bacterium | reverse complement strand
GATCAGACCATCGCCACCGCCGAGGCTGCCCGCAACGCCGCCAGCGGCGCCTCGCAGGATGTCAACACGGTGGCCGCCAGTTCGGAGGAACTGTCGGCCTCCATCCAGGAGATCGCCCGCCGGGTGGCCGAGGCGACCACCATCGCCTCGCGCGGCGTGGTCGAAGCCGATACCGGCTCGCGCGAGATCGCCCAGCTGGACGAAAGCGTCGCCCGTATCGGCGAGGTGGTCGGTCTGATCAACGACATCGCCAGTCAGACCAACCTTCTGGCGCTCAACGCCACCATCGAGGCCGCCCGTGCCGGTGATGCCGGCAAGGGCTTCGCCGTGGTCGCCAACGAGGTCAAGGGTCTCGCCACCCAGACCGCCCGCGCCACCGAGGATGTCGGCCGCCAGATCGCCGCCATCCAGGACGCCACCCGCAAGGCGGTGAGCGCCATCGGCCGTGTGTCCGGCATCATCCGCGAGATCGACGAGATTTCCTCCAACATCGCCGCGGCGGTGGAGGAGCAGGGGGCGGCGACGGCGGAAATCGCCCGTGGTGCCGAACACACGGCGACAGCCACCCAGTCGGTGGTCGAGGTGATGAACGACCTGCGCGAAGCGGCCCAGGATTCCAGCCGGGTGGCCAAGGATATCGAGGTCTCGTCGCAGCAGATCAGCAACCAGTCGGCCAAGCTGAAGCAGGAGGTGAGGGAGTTCCTCAGCTCCGTGACCTCCGTCCATGCGTCGGAGGACGGCGGCGAAGCCCAACTGGTGCAGTTCGGCGACGAACACATGTTCGGCGTCCCCGCCATAGATGACGAGCACCGCCATCTGATGGACGTCACCAACGAACTGTACCGCGCCATCAAGTCCGGCACCGATCAGGCCGTGCTGGACCGCTGCTTCAGCCACCTGAAGAGCTATTCCGAGGATCACTTCGCCAAGGAAGAAAGCTACATGACCCGCGCCGGCTACCCGGCGGCGGAGGAGCACCGGCGTCACCACAGCCAGTTCATCGAGCGTCTGGACCGGCTGTACACCTCCTACCGGGGCGGTGATCGGACGGCCGGCATGGACATGCTGGCGCTGCTTGGCAACTGGTGGCGCAACCACATGGAGGACGACGACGCCCGTCTGGCCAAATTCGCCCGCTCTCGCGGCGGTGCCAAGGCGGCATGACGGCGGCGGGATGATCGTCCGCACACAGAAAACCCCCGCCGGCGGCACCGGCGGGGGTTTTCGTATCTGGCGGACCCGGCGCGATTCGAACGCGCGACCTTCGCCTTCGGAGGGCGACACTCTATCCAGCTGAGCTACGGGTCCAGCGGAGAGGACAGGCACGGACCATACTCGCCCGACGCGCCTTTGCCAACCGCGAAAAATGGATGGCGCGACAGGATGTAATGCCGGCCCGCCAGGACGCAAGAGGACGGCCGGGTGAAGGTCAGTCGGCCGGCGGCAGGGTGGCGTCGGGCGGCAGGTCTTCGCCGGAAGGCAGCGGCAGGGCGGGATGGTCGATCCAGGCGGCGATGTCGGCATGCACCCGCTCCGCCTGGAGGTCGCGCAGCAGCATGTGCCAGCCGTCGGCATAATAAACCACCCGCACCCGGCCGCCGCGATCGGGCAGGCTGGCGATGGCGCGGGCGGTGGGGGCACGCGGCACGATCTCGTCATGGGCACCATAGAGGTAAAGCACCGGCCCCGGCACCTCGTCGACTTTGTCGAGCGCCAGGTCCATGAGGTCGACCAGCCCGGCGATGGTGTCCACCCGGGTTTCGCGGATGATCAGCGGATCGCGGGCCAGCGCCCGCAGCATCTCGATGTTGTCCGACGGCATGAAGCCGAGGCCGCGCCCGCTCAGGGTCAGCCACGGCACGGTGTAGGTGGCGAAGGTCAGGGTGGCGCGGTAGAGCAGCGGCATGGTGTCGCGCGCCCACACCGCCGGCGCCGACAGCACGATGCCGTCCACCGGCGGCGGATCATCCGAGGTGGCGGCGGCGATGACCACCGCCCCGCCCATGCTCTCCCCCAGCAACACCAGCGGCAGGTCGGGGTGGCGTTGACGCAGGGCGCGGGCGAAGGCGGTGACGTCGGCGGCCAGAACCTCGGCCCCTGCCCACAGGCCGCGCCCCGGCGCGGCACCAAAACCGCGCTGGTCGTAGGCCCAGACGTCGATGCCGAGGTTGGCGAGGGAGGCGCCGGTACCGGCGAAGGAGGCGGAATGGTCGTTGAAGCCGTGCACCGCCAGCACCACCGCGTGGGGCTCGCCGGCCGCCGTCCACCGCCGCACCGGCAGGCGGTAGCCGTCGGCGGTGAGGAAGGCATCGTCGGCGGCCACCGGCGGCGCCGGCGCGGCGGCCAGTGGCCCTGGCGGCAACGATGACGGCATGCAGCCGGTCAGGGCGGCGGTGACCAGGGCCACCGCCAGCAGCGGCGCCGACCGCCTCATGCCCGCTGCGCGTCCCGCGGTCCGGTGGCGGCGCCGGCTGGGGCGGCGCTGGTCAGTTGCAGGAAGATATCCTCCAGATCGGCTTCTTCCGTCGACAGGTCGAGCACCGTCAGACCGGCGGCCCGCAGGGCATCGAGGATTTCCGCCATCACCGTTTCCGACGGGCGGAAGCGGAACACCAGCCGGTGCGGCCCCTGCATCTCCGGCGCCAGTTCCGCCAGGGGGGCGGGCAGGGCGGTCAGGCTTTCGCGCACGGTGACATGGAGGGCCTTGTTGTCCAGCCGGCGCAGCAGCGTGTCCTTGGGCTCGCAGGCCACCACGTCGCCATGGTTGATGATGGCGATGCGGTCGCACAGTTCCTGCGCTTCCTCCAGGTAGTGGGTGGTGAGCAGGATGGTGGTGCCCTTGCGGTTCAGCTCCTTCACCTGTTCCCATAGCTGCTGGCGCAGTTCGATGTCGACGCCGGCGGTGGGCTCGTCCAGCACCAGGATGGGCGGGGCGTGGACCATGGCCTTGGCCACCAGCAAGCGCCGCCGCATGCCGCCCGACAGGGTGCGGGCATAGGCGTCGGCCTTGTCGCTGAGGCCGACCAGGGCGAGGATCTCGTCGGTGCGCCGTTCCGCCTTCGGCACGCCGTAAAGGCCGGCCTGCACCTCCAGCAGCTCGCGCGGGGTGAAGAAGGGGTCGAGGTTCAGTTCCTGCGGCACCACGCCGATGGCGAGGCGCGCCTGCCGCTCGTCGCGGTCGATGTCGGCGCCCCAGATGCGCACCGTGCCGGCGGATTTGGTCACCAGCCCGGCCATGATGTTGATGAGGGTCGACTTGCCGGCCCCGTTCGGGCCCAGCAGCCCGAAGAACGAGCCGCGCGGGATGGCGAGGGTGACGCCTTTCAGCGCCCGCTTCTCGCCCTGGCCGAAGCGCCCGCGGTAGACCTTGGTGAGGCCGGCGATCTCGATGGCGTTGTCGGGGGCGGGCAGGCTGGCGGGGGGGAGGTCGCGGGGCATGGTCTCGCAGGCGGCAGGAGGGCGCGGTGGGGCGGGCGGACGGGCGCCGCCAAGGCTCCTATATGGTCCAGGGCGGCGCTTTGGTCGAGTCCCCCATTGATCGGCAGGGAGGCTCGGGGCATCATCCGCCATCCTTTCGCGCGGCCCCGGCCGCCAGCGGCACAGAGAAAGAGAAGAGGCAATGACGCAGCAGGGCTTGTCCGACACCATCGAAGTGACCACCAGCGACGTCGCCTGTGATGGCGGGTCGGGCGCGCTCGGCCATCCGCGCGTCTGGCTGCACATCAAGCCGGACACCCACGACGTGGTGTGCCCCTATTGCAGCCGCCACTACGTGCTGAAGGCTGGCGCCCCCGTCGCCGCGCACCATTGACGGCCGGCGGTTTTTGCCGCCGCCGTCACGCCATCTGACCACCCCAGCGGGGCCGGGGCGCGGCCCCGCCGCGTGCTGTCGCGGCCCCGTCCCCGGTCATCGGTTCCGCCGCGACACGCGAGAAGGGCGAGCGCCATGAAACACGTCTTCCTGGTCGACGGATCGGGCTTCATCTTCCGCGCCTTCCATGCCCTGCCGCCGATGACACGGCCGGACGGCACGCCGGTGAACGCCGTCTACGGCTTCACCCAAATGCTGATGAAGCTGATCGCCGACACCGACGCCGACCACATCGCGGTGGTGTTCGACACCGCCCGCAAATCCTTCCGCAACGACTTCTATCCCGAGTACAAGGCCCACAGGCCGCCGCCGCCCGACGAGCTGATCCCCCAGTTCGGCCTGATCCGCGAGGCGGTGCGCGCCTTCGATGTCGCGTGCGTCGAGATGGAAGGGTTCGAGGCCGACGACCTCATCGCCACCTACGCCCGCCAGGCCCGCGAGGCCGGCGCCCAGGTGACCATCGTGTCGTCGGACAAGGACTTGATGCAACTGGTCCACGACGGCCAGGTGACCCTGTTCGACGCCATGAAGAACAAGGTCATCGGCGCCGCCGAGGTGATGGAGAAATTCGGCGTCGGCCCCGACAAGGTGGTCGATGTGCAGGCCCTGGCCGGCGATCCGACCGACAACGTGCCGGGCGTGCCCGGTATCGGTGTCAAGACCGCCGCCCAGTTGATTGGCGAATACGGCGACCTGGAAACCCTGCTCGCCCGCGCCGGCGAGATCAAGCAGCCCAAGCGCCGCCAGAACCTGCTCGACAATGCCGAGGCGGCCCGCGTGTCCCGCCGGCTGGTGCTGCTGCGCGACGACTGCGACGTGGCGGTGCCGCTCGACACCTTCGCCGTCCGCAAGCCCGATGCCGACAAGCTGACCGCCTTCCTGAAGGAAAACGGCTTCGGCTCCATCCTCACCCGCCTGCTCGGCACCCTGGCGGCAACCGGCGAGGCGCCGCCGGCCGGGGCGGCGGCCGACGCTCCGGTGGAAGAGACCTCCTACGAGTTGATCCAGACCGTCGCCGATCTCGACCGTTGGGTCGAGGCCGGGTTGGCTCAAGGGCTGATCGCCGTCGACACGGAAACCGACGCGCTCGACAGCCATGAGAGCAACTTGGTCGGCGTGTCGCTGGCCCTGGCGCCGGGCAGGGCGTGCTACATCCCGCTGCGCCATGTCGACCCCGACGCCCAGCCGGCCGCCCCGGCCGCCGCCGACGGTCAGGGCGACCTGCTCGGCGGCATGCCCGCCGCTCCCCCCAGCCGTCCGCTCCAGATCGACCTCGACGAGGCCATCCGGCGCCTCAAGCCGCTGCTGGAAAGCCCGGCGGTGCTGAAGGTCGGCCACAACATCAAGTACGACCTGCATGTCCTCGCCCGCTCGGGCATCCGGGTCGATCCGGTGGACGACACCATGGTGATGTCCTACGTGCTGGACGGCACCACCACCGGCCACGGCATGGACGAGTTGGCCAATCGCCACCTGGACCACACCTGCATTTCCTTCACCGACCTGTGCGGCAAGGGCAAGGGGCAGATCACCTTCGACCGCGTGCCGCTGGATGCTGCCTGCATCTACGCCGCCGAGGACGCCGACATCACCCTGCGCCTGCACCGCCTGTTCAAGCAGCGGCTGGTGACCGAGCGCATGAGCGGCGTCTATGAAGGGCTGGACCGGCCACAGGTGCGGGTGCTGGCCGACATGGAGGCGGCCGGCGTGCAGGTGGACAAGGCGGAACTTCAGCGTCTGTCCGCCGACCTCGGCGCCCGCATGGCCGAGCTGGAGACCGAGATTCACCGCCTCGCCGGCGAGGCGTTCAATCCCGGTTCAACCAAACAACTGGGCGAAATCCTGTTCGACCGCATGGGCCTGCAAGGCGGCAAGAAGAGCAAGACCGGCGCCTGGTCCACCAGCGCCGACGTGTTGGAGCAACTGGCCGCCCAGGGCCACGATTTGCCGGCGCGGGTGCTTGATTGGCGACAGGTGCAGAAGCTGAAGAGCACCTATGCCGACTCCCTGGTGAAGCAGATCAGCCCGCGTACCGGGCGGGTCCACACCACCTTCTCGCTGACCGTCACCTCCACCGGGCGGCTGTCGTCGCAGGACCCCAACCTCCAGAACATCCCCATCCGCACCGAGGAAGGCCGCAAGATCCGCCGCGCCTTCGTCGCCGCCCCGGGCCGTCGCCTGATCTCCGCCGACTACTCGCAGATCGAACTGCGGCTGGTGGCCCATGTGGCCGACATCGCGGCGCTGAAGCGGGCCTTCCACGACGGCCAGGACATCCACGCCATCACCGCCAGCGAGATGTTCGGCGTGCCGGTGGAGGGCATGGACCCGATGATCCGCCGCCGCGCCAAGGCCATCAACTTCGGCATCATCTACGGCATTTCCGCCTTCGGGCTGGCGGCGCAGTTGGGGATCGACCGCGGCGAGGCGAAAGCCTACATCGACGCCTATTTCGCCCGCTTCCCCGAGATTCGCGACTACATGGAGGCGACCAAGGAAGAAGCGCGGCGGCGCGGCTTCGTCACCACCTTCATGGGGCGCAAGTGCTTCACCCCCGGCATCAACGACCGCAATCCCAACATGCGGGCCTTCGCCGAGCGGGCGGCCATCAACGCGCCGATCCAGGGCGGCGCCGCCGACATCATCAAGATCGCCATGCGCCGCCTGCCGCTGGCGCTCGCCGACGCCGGGCTGAAGACGACCATGCTGTTGCAGGTCCACGACGAACTGGTGTTCGAGGCCCCGGTCGACGAGGCCGAGGCGGCGGTGCCGGTCATCAAGCGGGTGATGCGGGAGGCGGCCAGCCTGTCGGTGCCGCTGGAGGTTGAAGCCGGCATCGCCGACACCTGGGCCGAGGCGCACTGAAATCAACATGGGGAGGCGGCGGCCGCCGCCTCATCCCACCAGCGGCGAGGACAGCAGCAGCAGGCCGAAGACGCTGATCACCGCCGCCCCCACCCGTGGCACCACCGCGTGTCCTCGGGCGGCGGTGGCGACGTGGCCGAGCAGGGCGCCGGCGCTGATCCACGCCAGCGCCACCAGCGCCGTCAGCAGGCAGAAGCCGATCAGATACGGCAGCACCGGCGCGGCGCCGAACGGCACCACGGCCAGCGCGAGGATGATGGCCTTGGGGTTCAGCAGGGTGACGACAAACACTTGCCGCCAGGTGACGACGGCGGTCCGTGCCGCCACCAGGGCGGCGCCCCGGTGCCACAGGCGCCAAGCCATCACCAGCAGCCATGCCCCCACCGCCAGCCGCAGCACCACGCCCAGCGCTGGGGCCGCCATCACCGCCGGACCGATCACCAGTCCCAGGGTGCAGATGGCGAGGAGATAGCCGGCGGCCTCCGCCCCGACGAGCGGCAGTGCCCGGCGGATGCCGACGGTGCCGCCGGCGGTGGCGAGCAGGGTATTGGTCGGCCCCGGCGTCGCCAGCAGGCTCAATACGGCAAGGGCGAAAAGCACCGGATCCGGCATAGCGTCATCCCGACACGGCCGCCGGGCCGGCGGCGGCGTGGACATAGGCGCTTTCGGCTGTGGATACAAGCAAAAGAACGCATTTTTTCTGTGGGAATGCGACGGGAGTCGTCCCGCCCTCTCCATGGGGTGGAACTCATCCCGGCACTTGGGGTATCCTGTGGGTTCATTGCGCAGCCGGAGCGAGCGGCCTGGCAAGGGGATGGGGATGAGCGGACCTGACAGCGGCAGCACCGCCAACGCCGCGCGCGATCCGTCGCGGGCGTTTCTGGTGCGCCTGATCGAGGCGGCCAAGGAAGGCCAGCGCCTCGCCGATCCGCGCGATGTGGAGACGCTGAAGCGGTGGGTGCGCATCTGCGACGGCATCCCCGATGCGCCGCTGATGCAGATCGTCCCCAAGGTGGTGCGCGCCCTGTTCGGCCATCCCGACTATCGCGAGCCGCTCGGCCGTACCGGGCTCGACAGCCGCCAGCCGTTGCAGCACGAGGCCATCGCGCCCTACGTCATCGCCTATCGCCGCTACGTCCGCACCCGCCGCAACACCGGCAACCCGGCGGAACTGCGCGACAGCATCGACCGCCTGCGGAGCGAACTGCGCGAGTTGAAGGCGCAGTTCGACATGGTGTTCGACAACGCCATGCAGCTGGAGGCGGAACGCGACCGCCTCGCCCGCGAGAACGACAGCCTGCAACAGCGCGTGCTGGCCGAGCAGCTGCGGGCCGACGAGGCGACTCGGGCGCTGACCGAGGCGCGGCAAAAGGCATTCCGTCTGTTCCGCGTCTACCTGTTCCTGCTGAAGGAAGAGCGCGAGCGGCTGTCCAACGACCCCATGCGCGAACGCCTGCTGACCGCCGAGATCGCCGTCGAGACCCATTCCGCGACGCTGGAGGCGCTGGGCATGCGGCCGGAGGCGGAGACGACGGCGCTGGAGATTCTCGGCGAACCGCTATTCCGGGAGTACTTCCGCGAGACCGACCGGCGCGGCGACGAAACCCCGCAGGGGGAACTATTCACCCCCGGCGCCGGTCCCGCCTCCACGCCGGTCCCGGCCGGAAGTCCGCGCCCCTTCCCCAAGCCCCGGCTGGTCAGCGAACGCTGACGGCGGCGCCGTTGGCCGCCCGTGGGTCGACCGCCGCCACCGCCGTCACGCCGTCGGCGGCGATCTCCAGCGCCACCGCCGGGCCGCTCATCGCACCGTCGACGGCGGTCGTCTGCCGCAGTCCATGACCGGCGGCGCGCAGGCCGTCGAGCACCCGGTCCGACACTCCGGCTTCGATTTTCACGTCGTCGGCATCGCCGGGATGGATCGGGCCAAGCCGCAGGCGCGGCGCCGCCAGCGCCGCCGCCAGCGTTTCGCCGAAGGTCACCAGGCGGCCATGGAGCTGGGCCAGGGTTTGCGCCTGGGCGGCGCCACCGGTGGCCAGCGCCAGGGTGCGGCCGTCCTTGAGACGCAGCAGCAGCGGCGCCAGTGATGACGCCGGCCGCTTGCCGGGCGCCAGTCGGCGCGGGCAGCCGTCGGCCAGGGTGAAGCCGCCGGGCCGCGCCGGCATCATCACGCCGGTGGCGGCGGAGGCGATGCCGCTGCCGCCGCGACGACCAAGGCTTTGCAGGGTGAGGGCGAGACAGCCGGCGGCATCCACCGCCGCCAGCGCCACCGCGCCATCCGGTGTCGGTGGTGGGACTGTCCCTCCGGCGCCGTCGAGCGGCGGCAGCGGCCACTGGAGGGCGAGGTTGGGCACGATGTCCGATGCCCGCTCGGCCAGCAGGCGCGGCGCCAGCAGGGGGGCCGCGTCCAGCGTCGTGGCGTGGGGACCGGCGGCCACCGGGTCGCACAGGAGGGCCATCTGCTTGGTCGCTTCGATGACCGCGTGCAGATGATCGAAACCGCCGGCCCGCCGACCCTGTTCCAGCCGGTCGAGCAGGCCGAGCATCCCCAGCACCGCCACGCCTTGACTTGGCGGTGGCGGTGCCCAGGCGGTGCCCGCCCGCAGGCGCAGGGTCAGCGG
>JAEWWF010000037.1 GCA_023396465.1 Pseudomonadota bacterium | reverse complement strand
CTCGATTTGCGGCGGCCGGCCCAGCCGTCGTCCCAGCTGGACCCCCAGGCGCCGCCGCTTTCGGCGAAGCCGGCGCCGTAGAGGCCGCTTTCGCTCTGCTTCTCCACGCATTCCGGCGGCAGTTCGTCGATGAAGCGGCTGGGTACCGTGTTGACCCACTGGTTGTAGATGCGGCGGGAGGCGGCGAAGCTGATGTAGACCCGCTTGCGGGCCCGCGTCAGGCCGACATAGGCCAGCCGCCGTTCCTCCTCCAGCGCCGCCTGGCCGTTCTCCTCCAGCGACCGCTTGCTGGGGAAGATCTCCTCCTCCCACCCGGGCAGGAAGACCACGTCGAACTCCAGCCCCTTGGCGGCGTGCAGGGTCATGAGGGTGATGCCGGGGTCGTCGGCGGTCTTGGCCTCGTTCTCCATCACCAGGCTGATGTGTTCCAGGAACTGCAGCAGCGTCTCGTATTCCGCCACCGCGCCGTAGAGTTCCTCCAGGTTTTCCAGCCGGCCGGGGGCCTCGGGCGACTTGTCGCGGCGCCACATCTCGGCATAGCCGCTTTCCTCCACCACCGTGCGCACCAGTTCCGGCAGGTCCATGTGGCCGACCAGTGCCTTCCACCGCTCCATGCCGTCGATGAAGTCGCGCAGGGCGGCGCGCGCCTTGGGCTTCAGCTCGTCGGTTTGGACCAGTTCGGCGGCGGTCGGGTACAGCGCCTTGCCGAGGGCACGGGCGGAAACGTGCAGCATCTGGATGGTGGCTTCACCCAGCCCGCGCTTGGGCTTGTTGACCACCCGCTCGAAGGCGAGATCGTCGTCGGGCGACACCAGCAGGCGCAGGTAGGCCAGCGCGTCACGGATTTCCATGCGCTCGTAGAAGCGCGGGCCGCCGATGACGCGGTAGGGGATGCCGGTGGTGATGAGGCGTTCCTCGAACTCGCGGGTCTGGAAACCGGCCCGCACCAGGATGGCCATGGCGCCGAGCTTGCCGCCGGCCCGCTGCAACGACTCCACTTCCTCCACCAGCCAGCGCGCCTCGTCGTCCTGCGACCACACGCCGCGCACATGCACCTTGGCCCCGTCCTCCGCCGCGCCGGGCGCCCGCAATTCCTTGCCGAGCCGCCCCTGGTTGTGGCGGATGAGGTGCGAAGCCGCACGCAGGATGGTGGGAGTGGAGCGATAGTTGCGCTCCAGCCGCACGATGCGGGCGCCGGGGAAATCCTGGTCGAACTTGAGAATGTTGCCGACTTCGGCCCCGCGCCAGCTGTAGATCGACTGGTCGTCGTCGCCGACGCAGCAGATGTTCTTGTGCTTGCGGGCCAGAAGCCGCAGCCACAGGTATTGCGCCACGTTGGTGTCCTGGTATTCGTCCACCAGGATGTAGCGGAAGCGGTCCTGATACTCGGCCAGGATTTCCGGGTGGGACTGGAACAGGCCGACGCACAGCAGCAGCAGGTCGCCGAAGTCGCAGGCGTTCAACTCGCGCAGGCGGGCCTGATAGTCGGTGTAAAGCTGCACCGTCTTCTGCCCGCCGCCGGCGCGGGCCTCGTCGGCGGGCACCGTTTCGGGCGTGAGGGCGCGGTCCTTCCAGCGCTGGATGATGCCCATCACCATCTGGGCCGGGAACTTCTTGGTGTCGAAGGCAGCCGCTTCCATCAGCTGCTTCAGCAGCCGCATCTGGTCGTCGGTGTCGAGGATGGTGAAGCCGGACTTCAGGCCCACCGCCTCGGCATGACGGCGCAGGATGCGGACGCAAAGCGCGTGGAAGGTGCCCAGCCACACGCTGTCGGACATGGGGCCGATCATCGCCCCCAGGCGGTCGCGCATCTCGCGGGCGGCGCGGTTGGTGAAGGTCACCGCCAGGCACTGCCACGGCTGCGCCAGCCGCAGGCCGAGGATGTGGGCCAGGCGGGTCGTCAGCACCCGCGTCTTGCCGGTGCCGGCACCCGACAGCACCAGCACCGGGCCTTCGGTGGTGGTCACCGCCTCGCGCTGCTCCGGGTTCAGGCCGGCCAGCCATGGCGGTTCGCCCCCGGCAAAGGCGGCGGCGGCATCGGGGGCGGAGGACGGACCCGGCGGCGGCAGGGGCTCGTCGTCGAGGGAGAAGGGATCGGAGGTCATGGCGGCGACTATAGACGGAGAACGAAAGAGGCTCACGGGGAAATGTGATCCCTCTGTCGTATCAGCGTCCCGCCTGCCGCCTCAGGCGGTGGCCGGATGCAGCAGGCTGAGGGAGGCGCGCAGGTCGGTATCGCTGAGGTCGCGGACGATGAAGACGATGCGCGAGCGGCGATCTTCCCCCGGCCAGCGCCGCAGCATGATGGGTGGGTGGAAGATGTGCTGCACGCCGTGGATGACCATCGGTCCCGGCAGCCCGACCACGTTGAGAAGCCCCTTGATGCGCAGCAGGTCGCGGCCGCGCAAGCGCATGATGGTGTCCAGCCAGCGGTCGAGGCTGTCGCCGTCGATGGGCTCGTCCACCGTCAGGCAGACGGCGCGGATGCGGTCGTCGTGGCGGTTGACGTCGTGATGATGGTGTCCGTTCCCGTTCCCATGGTGGTGATCGTGGTCATGATGGTGGCCATGGTCATGGTGAGGATGCCCATGCCTCTCCTCGTGGTCGAAGGCTTCGGCCCGCAACCAGCCTTGCACGTCCAAGCTCTTGCGCTCCGGCTGGTAAAGACCGAGGGCGAGCACCTCGGCCGGCGCCACCGCGCCCTGACGGACGATAAGGCGCGGGGTGGAGGGGTTGAGGGCGTGCAGCCGTGCCACCAAGGCATCCACCGTGCGCGGCTCGGCCAGATCGGCCTTGGTGATGAGCAGGCGATCGGCCATGGCGGCCTGCTTCACCGCTTCCTCGTGGTGATCGAGGGTATCGCTGCCATTGACGGCGTCCACCGTCGTCACCAGTCCATCGACGCGGTAGCGTTCGGCCAGCAGCGGCGTCGTCACCAGGGTTTGCAGGATCGGGGCGGGATCGGCTAGGCCGGTGGTTTCGATGATGACGCGGTCGAAGGGCGGCATCTCGCCGCGTTCCCGCCGCACCGCCAGCATGCGCAGGGTTTCCACCAGATCGCTGCGCACCGTGCAGCACAGGCAGCCGCTGTTGAGCAGCACCATGCCGTCGTCGTCGGCAGCCTCGCTGCGTTCGATCAGGTCGTGGTCGAGGCCGATGGCGCCGAATTCGTTGATGACCACCACCGTGCGCGCCAACTCCGGCTGGCGCACCAAGTGATTGAGCACCGTCGTTTTGCCGCTGCCGAGGAAGCCGGTGAGCACCGTCACCGGCAGGCGGTCGTGTTCCGGTGGGCCGATCCAGGTGCGCATGACGAGTCCTCGGGTAGGGATGGGATTTTGTTATACTATAACGATAGACCCGAGGATAGGGGGTGCGGTCACAGCGCCCGGGCGGCGGCGGCCAACGCCTCGATCCGTGCCCAGTCGCCGGCCGCCAGCGCGTCGCGGGGGGCGAGCCAGGTGCCGCCGATGGCGACCACGTTGGGCAGGCTCAGGTAGCTGGCGGCGGTGTCGGGGCGGATGCCGCCGGTGGGGCAGAAGCGGGCCTGCGGGAACGGGCCGCCCAAGGCAGCCACCGTCGCCGGCCCGCCGATGGCGGCGGCGGGGAAGGCCTTGAAGCAGGTCAGGCCGGCCTCCAGCCCGCGCATCACCTCGCTGGCGGTGGCGACGCCGGGCAGGAATGGCAGCCCGGCCTCGGCGGTGGCGGCGTAAAGCGCATCGGTGGCGCCGGGGGAAACGATGAATCGCGCCCCGGCATCGCGGGCGGTGGCAAGGTCGGCGGCGGTGAGGACGGTGCCGGCGCCGACCACCGCCTCGGGCACTTCGGCGGCGATGCGGCGGATGGCCTCGGGGGCGGCGGCGGTGCGCAGGGTGATCTCCAGCACCGGCAGCCCGCCGGCCACCAGGGCGCGGGCCAGCGGCACCGCCTGGGCGGCATCGTCGATCACCAGCACGGGCACCACGCGGGCGCGGCTCAGCAGGGCGGCGATGGTGTCGGACATGGGCAGGCCTCCGGGGCGGTCAGGGCGGGGATGGGCGGTGCAGGCGGGCGAGCGCCAGCACGCCGGCCAGGGTGGCATCGGCGGCGGCGACGGCTTCGGCGCGGGTGCCGATGATCGCCAGCGCCTCGGCATAGCGGGCGGCCAGGGCCTCGGCGCCGACCACTACCACCTCCGGCCGTGGCAGGTAGCCCAGGGCGGCGGCGCCGGCCAGTTCCTCGCCGATCAGCAGGCCGGACAGGAAGGCCGGCACGTCGTCGGCCGCCAGATCGCGGTAGAGCCGGCGGGTGCGGGCGGCGAAGGCATGGGCGAGCAGCCCGGCGCCGTCGACGGTGGCCTGGGTGAGGCCGCGACGGAAGGCCTCGGCGCTGCCGGCGGTCGAGCCGATGGCGCCGGCCTCCACCCCCTGGCCGAGCAGGGTGTGGTTGAGCAAGGCGGCGTAGACCTCGCCGGTCATGAAGGTGGTGAAGTCCTTCAGCACCCCGT
>JAEWWF010000008.1 GCA_023396465.1 Pseudomonadota bacterium | reverse complement strand
GCCTGGGGCTGGGCCTTCGCCTCGGTGGGCGCGGTGGGGCTGCTGGGACCGTTGGCGCTGGCCTGGAGCCGCCGCCCGGTCGCCACAACCAAGCCTTAGCTTGTGCCCTGTCCGTTGCCATGCGACGCTGACGTTTCCCTTAGCCGCCGCCGTGTCATGACCGAACCGCCTGTGCCGTCGTCTGACTCCTGCGCCGCTGTCGCCCGCCAACGGGTGCGGCGGGCGATGATGCTGGGGGTGGGAGTGGTGCTGATCGCGGCGGGGCTGGTGCTGACCCCGACTCCCTTGCCGCTTGGTTTGCCGCTGATGGCGGTGGGTGTTTATCTGGTGGCGCGGGACAGCAGCGCCACGAGACAAGCCATCCGCGTCATCCGTCGCCGTCTGCCGCCGCTGTCACGGGCCCTGAACGGGATCAAACGGGGGCTGCCGGCCGGGGTGCGGGGGATGATCGAGGCCACCGATCCGGCGGTCGAAGCCGCCGCCGTGGTGCCGCCGGACTGACGCCGGACGGCTCACGCACCGCCAGCACCGCCGCGGAACCGCGTCAGGGCGCGCTCGAAGGCGTGGGTGACCGTCCTCCAGGACTCCTCTGCTGCCGCATGGGCGGCGGGCCAATCGTCCTGTTCGGCGAATTGGCAGCGGGCGAGGTGGCGGCTGACCTCGTCCCGCCGCGTTTTCAAGCCTGCCACTTCCGGCGAAGGCGGATGACCGGGCATCGCCACCCGCTCCGCCGTTTCTGCCCGCTCCAGATCGGCAATCTGCGCATCCAGTGTCGCCAGCCGGGTTTCCAGCGCGCGGCAATAGCTGTCGCGGATGTCGGTCATGGCCATGGCCCCTCGCCGTGCGCGGGTTCCGCGATTACTGCGCTTCCTGGGCCTCGTCCTCGATGCCTTCGCCGGCGGACTGCATGTCCTCGCCGAAGCCCTCGACGGTGTTGCAGGCGGTGAGGCCGATGGCGCCGACGCTGAGCGCCAGCGACAGCAGCAGGGCATTGAGCGGCGAGCGGGTACGGGTGGCTTCGGTCCCCTGGGTCTTCATGGTGTCGGTCCTCGTTCGATGAGGCCGGGACAGTGGCCCGGCAAGATGTCGAAGGAACGAGAACCTGCACCACAGGGTTGCCGCCGCCCGTCGGCGTACCACTCTCCAGCACCCGTGGCCGCCTACTCCGGGGATGCCCGGCGGGCGCGGGGATGGGCCGAGGCGTAGATCGCCGCGATGCGGGTGGCGTCCACCTCGGTGTAGCGCTGGGTGGTGGACAGGTTGGCGTGACCCAGAAGTTCCTGGATGGTGCGCAGATCGCCCCCCCGACCCAGCAGGTGAGTGGCGAAGGAGTGGCGCAGGGCGTGCGGGGTGGCGGTGTCGGGCAGACCGAGCGCCTGCCGGGTCTTCTCCATCGCCCGCTGTACCAGCCGGGGGTTCAGGGGGCCGCCGCGAGCGCCGAGAAACAGGGCACGCTCCGGCGTCGGCGGGTATGGGCACTGGGCCAGGTACTCATCGATCGCCTGCCGCACCACCGGCAGCACCGGCACCACCCGTTGCTTGCGGCCCTTGCCGAGGATGGTCATGGCATCGCCGGTCGGGCGGTCGGCGACGGTCATGCCCAGTGCCTCGCCCAGGCGCAGGCCGCAGCCGTAGAGCAGGGTGACGATGGCGACATCGCGGGCGGCGATCCATGGCACCTCGTGGCCTTCGCCGGTGGTACCCGGGACTTCCAACGCCTCCTGCTCAGCCAGGGCCTTCGGCAGGGAGTGGGGCGCGCGGGGGTTGCGCACCAGGTCGATGGCCGGGTTCTCCATCAGCCCCAGGCGCGCGCACAGGCGGTAGAACCCGCGCAGGGTACTCATGCAGCGGCCAAGCGAGATACGGGCCAGCCCTTCGCCGGTGCGGTGGGCGAGGAAGCTGCGGAAGTCGCCGGCGGTCAGCTGCGCCAGGTCGGCCAGGGTTGGCTCCTGCCCCAGGAAGCCGGTGAGGAAGCGGAGGAAGGTGGTCAGGTCGCGCTGGTAGTTGGACAGCGTGTGCGGGCTCGCCACTTTCTCCGCCATCAGCCAACGCCGCCAGCGGACGATGGCGTCGCGCAACGCCGGGTCGGACGGCAGGCCCGGCGGCAGGGCGTCCGCCTCCGCCGCCAGGGCCGCCCGTTCGGACGCCGGAATCACGCCGCCGGGGGTGCCCATCGTTCCACCGCATGCTCCACCACGCGGGCGAGGAAGCCGAGCAGATCGGTGCCCTGCTGCGGGTGGAAAGCCCCCTCGGTGCGGGTGCCGAGCGCCAGCACGCCTTGCGGCAGGCCGTTGCCCGGTTCCAGCCGCACCAGGGCGTCGGAGGCCACCAGGGCGGCGGCGGCGCCGTACAGCGGCTGCTCGCCGCCGACGCTTTCGCGCAGGCGGGCGGTGACGCGCTCGCCCAGGAGGGTGTCGATGCTGCCGGCCGGCAGTTCCTGCACGAACAGGGCGGCGGGCTTGGGCAGGCCGGCCTCGAAGGCGATGGTGACCACATCCACCTGCAACACCACCGGCAGCTCGTCGGTGATGACGCGGGCCAGCGCGTCCATGCCTTCGGCGGCCAGCACCGCCAGCGCCGCCTGCAAGGTGCGCTCCTGGGTCGACATGTTGCCGCGGGTGGTGGTGATGAGCGCCTTGGCGGAGGCTTTCAGCTCCTCCACCTCGCGGCGCAGCCGCTCCACCACGTAATCGCGCAGGTCGACCACATTGCCGTCGTCGCGCGCCGACAGACCGGGCAGCAGTTCCGCCACCAGCGGCATGTTGTCGGTCAGGAACTGCGGATGGGCCCGCAGGTAGTCCTTCACCTGCCGGGCGGTGACGCGCGGCGTCTCGGTGGCGCTATCCTGATCGGCCAAGGTCAGTTCTCCAGAATCTTGAGGCCGGACTTCTTCCAGTCGGCGTCGAAGGCGGCGAGACCCTTGTCGGTCAGCGGGTGGGCATAAAGCTGGCGCAGCACCGACGGCGGCAGGGTGGCGACATGGGCGCCGATGCGGGCGGCATCCACCACATGGGTCGGGTTGCGGACGGAGGCGACCAGCACCTCGGTGCCGATGTCGAGGTAGTTGGAGTAGATCTCGACGATCTCGGCGATCAGCGCCATGCCGTCGTGGCCGATGTCGTCCAGGCGGCCGACGAAGGGCGACACGAAGGCGGCGCCGGCCTTGGCGGCCAGGATGGCCTGGGCGGCGCTGAAGCACAGGGTGACGTTGACCAGCGTGCCGTCGTCGGACAGCTTGCGGCAGGTCTTCAGGCCGTCGGGAGTGAGTGGCACCTTGATGCAGACGTTGTCGGCGATCTTCCGCAGCACGTCCGCCTCGCGCATCATGGTGGCGTGGTCGGGGGCGGTGACCTCGGCGCTGACCGGGCCGGGGACGACGGCGCAGATTTCCTTCACCAGATCGGTGAACTTCATGCCGGCCTTGGCCGCCAGCGACGGGTTGGTGGTGACGCCGTCGACGAGGCCGGTTTCGGCCAGATCACGAATGTCGTCCAGGTTGGCCGTGTCGATGAAGAACTTCATGATTGAGTCATGCCGTTTGCGGTTGAGGAAAGCGTCGGGAGGAGAATTTGATTGCAGCTCAAGGGCTTGTCGTGGCGTCTTTAAGCCGCGTCAGATAGAGTGTAGCCCATGACACGGCCGCCCGCCACTCCCGCGCCCGCTCTGGCGGAGGACGTCGCTCCCGCCCGCTTCGCCGTCGGCAGCCGGGTCGGCGTGCTGCTGCCGTTGCCGCTCGGCGGTGTCTATGATTATCGCGTGCCGCTGCTCGGCACCGATGGTGCCGTCGTGGCGGGGCAGGCGGTGGAGGTGCCGCTGGGCAAGCGGCGCGAGATCGGCGTGGTTTGGGGGGCGGGCACCGGCGAGGTGCCGGAGGCCAAGGTGAAGGATGTGCTGCGGGCCTTGCCGGCGCCGCCGCTGCCAGCGGTGACGCGGCGGTTCGTCGACTGGGTGGCGGCCTATACCCTCAGCCCTCCCGGCGCCGTGCTGCGCATGGCGGTGAGCGTGCCGCAGGCGCTGGAGGAGACGCGGCCGCTGACCGTCTACGGCCTGCGCGATCCCGCCCGTCCGCCCGACCTGGAGGCCCTGGGCCTCAAGGCCACCCGCGCCCGGCTGGCGGTGCTGCGGGCGGCGGCGGAC
>JAEWWF010000380.1 GCA_023396465.1 Pseudomonadota bacterium | reverse complement strand
GCCATGCGGGCGGCGCTGGCCTGATCCATCGGGCGTCGCGCGGGGAGACTAAGCGCAAGGGCTGGTCGCCGGAGAGGTGGCCGGCCCTTGTCGCATTGTGCGGAGGCAGGGATAGCTGGTTCGAGGGCCGTCCCTTGAGGTGACCGGATGCGGTGTTTCTGCCTCCCCTGATCGCCGTCGGGAGGTGTCCTTGGTCTTTGCAAGCCAGCCCGCAGGGTGTAAACACCTCCCCTTGTGCGGCGCCCAGGCGCCCTTATCGGCTTGAATTCGCTCCCTGTGCCACCAACCTGGGGGTGGGAAAACAGGCGTAACGGCAACCGACGGGCAAGTCACCATGAAGCATTGGACGATGGACGACATTCCGTGGGACCGCTTCGACCGCTCGCGGGTCGACCCGGACATCCTGCGGGTGATCAAGGCCGCCGCCATGGTGGAGCGCAACGCCGCCGACTATACCGCCTACCTCCGCAACGTCTTCACCGACGACGCCTATTTCAGCGACATGGCCGCCCATTGGGAGGACGAGGAGGTGCAGCACGGCGACGCCCTCGGCCGCTGGGCGGAGATGGCCGATCCCAGCTTCGACTACCGCGACGCCTTCCGGCGCTTCCGCGAGGGCTATCAGATCCAGCTCGACGCCACCGAATCCATTCGCGGCTCGCGGACCGGCGAGCTGATCGCCCGCTGCATCGTCGAGACCGGCACCAGCTCGTTCTACTCCGCCCTGCGCGATGCCGCCGAGGAACCGGTGCTGAAGGACATCTGCCACCGTATCGCCGGCGACGAGTTCCGCCACTTCAAGATGTTCTATACCCACATGCAGAAGTATCTGGAGCGCGAGAACGTGCCGACGTGGAAGCGCATCCTGGTGGCGCTGTCGCGCATCAAGGAATCGGAGGACGACGAACTGTCCTACGCCTACCACTGCGGTAATTTTCCCGAAGGCACCCACTACGACCGCAAGACCGCAAATCTGGCTTACGCGGCGCGGGCCTTCAGCCTGTATCGGCCGCCGCATGTGGAACGCGCCTCCAACATGGTGTTGAAGGCTGCCGGTATCAGCCCGCAGGGCCGCTTCGGCCGCTTCTTCGCGGCGATGATGTGGCGCTACATCGCCAGCCGCTCCCGCCGCATGAGCGAGGAACTGAAGGCCGCCGCCTGAGGGCGCGCGCCGCTCCGCCACCGGGATATCCATCGAAAACCCTATTTCACGGCAGCCCGCGCTTCCCCGGCGGCGGCAATGCTGATACCTGTGGTTGGACCCGATGTCGAAAACGATGTTCAAAAACTGTAACTGGCCGCTCTTCCGACGATCGACATAATCCGCGAGTATTATATCTTCGTTCTCCTCTGACTCCGGGAAGACTCCATGGCCGGAGCCGCCACGCCGCCGACGCCCTCTCCCTTGCCGCCTCCACCGCCGGCCCGATTCGGTATTCGCGCCAAGCTGTGGCTTGCCTTCATCGCCATTGCCGGCATGACCGTGCTGGTGACTGGATTGGCGTGGGCCACTTTCGCCCGCACCGCTCAAGTATTGGATGGCTTCACCTCCGAGCGCATCCCGACGGTGGTCGCGCTGTCGCATCTGGCGCAGCGGGCAAATACCCTGGTGGCAGGTGCCCCCGCCATTATCTTCGCCGAGACGGAACAGCAGCTTGATGCCGAGTCGGCCAAGGTGGCGCAGGCGGAGGAAGCTTTCCTCGTCGCCCACCGGCAGGTCGCCGAGGCCCTGGGCGAGACGGTGGAACTGCGCCGCGTGGGGGAGGCTGCGGCCCGTGCCAGTGCCAACCTCCAGTTGCTGCGCTCCGCCATGCGGCATCGCCGGGAGTTGGCTTCGCAGCAGGTGGCCCTGCTGGAGCAGTTGGACGTCCTGCATCAGGAATATCGCCTGCTGGTGGCCGGCCCTGGCGAAGCCGGCGGCCTGCGCTGGGCCTTTCTGAGCGAGATCAATCGTCTGCTGGTGCTGCTGGCGGGTGTGCGCGACGCCCAGACCACCGACGACGTCAGCCGGCAGTTGCGCACCATCGACACCGTGCTGCGCTCCATCGAACGGCTGAAGGAGGAACACCTGCCGGCCATGGCGCCTCGGATGGCCTCGGCCATGGCGTCGTTCCTGCAACGGCTACGGGCCTTGGCGGCGGGAGCCGACGGACTGCCGGCCCTGCGCGGTCGCGAGTTGATGGCAAACGAAGTGGCGGCTTCCCGTTTCACCGATTTGCAGCGCCAGGCAGACGAGCTGGAGGGGCTCATCACCGCCCTCACGTCGGAGGCCCAGCAGGCGGCCGGACTGGAGCGCACCACCGCCGCCGACATGCTCACCCAGAGCAAGATCTTGTTGTCGGTGGTCTCGGCGGCCGCCCTGGCCGGGGCACTGCTGATCGCCTGGCTTTATGTCGGGCGCAGCGTGGTGCGTCGGTTGTCGCGGCTGAACCACAGCATGCGGGCCATCGCCGCCGGTGACCTCGACCATCCGGTGCCGGTCGACGGCAATGACGAGGTCACGGCCATGGGGCAGGCGCTCGCCACCTTCCGCGATGCCATGGGGCGGGCCGCCCATCTCGCCCGTCACGATCCGCTGACCGGTCTTGGCAACCGGCTGGCGTTCGAGACGACGGTGACCGAGCGGTTGGCGGCGGAGGAAAGTGGCGCCGTCATCTTTCTCAACCTGGACGGCTTCAAGGATATCAACGACACCTTCGGCCACGCCACCGGCGACCGCGTTTTGGTGGCGGTGGCGGAACGGCTGCGCCGCCGCGTGCGGGCGGGGGACGTGGTGGCGCGCCTGGGGGGCGATGACTTCGCCGTGCTGGCGATGGCCATGCACGACAGCGACGGCAACCTTGCGGCTTATGTCGATCAGTTCGCCCAGGCGCTGGCCCAGCCGGTGGATGTGGAGGGGCTGAGCATCGAGGTGCGTGGCGCCTTCGGCATCAGCTACTTTCCGCGCGACGGCCATCGCCCGCCGGACTTGCTGAGCCGGGCCGAACTGGCCATGAACAGCGCCAAGGGAGAGCCGGTCGGCCGGGTGCGTGTCTATACGCCGGGTCTGGGCGAGCAGCAGCAGGAGCGCAAGGCGATCCGCGGCGAGTTGCGGCGAGCCATCGACGGTGGTCAGTTCCGGTTGCTCTATCAACCGAAAATCGATATCGCCTCCGGGGCCTGCGTCGGCATGGAAGCGCTGGTGCGGTGGGACCATCCCCAGCGCGGGCGCATCAATCCGGCGCAGTTCATTCCGGTGGCCGAACGCTCGGGCCTGATCGTCCCCCTCGGGGAATGGGTGATGCACGAAGCCTGCCGTCAGAACCGAGCCTGGCGCGATGCCGGCCTGCCGCCGCTGAAGGTGGCGGTGAACGTGTCGGCGGTGCAGTTCCTCTGCCAGGACGTGGTGGAGATGGTGGAGCGGGCACTGCATGCCGCCGGCCTTGGCCCCGAAAGCCTGGAGGTGGAGATCACCGAAAGCGTCATCATGACAGACGGCGCCAAGGTGCTGCGCATGCTCGACGGACTGCGCAGCCTGGGCGTGAGCCTCGCCATCGACGATTTCGGCACCGGCTATTCGTCGCTGTCCTACCTGAAGCGCTTGCGGGTGACCTGTCTCAAGATTGACCAGTCGTTCGTGCGCGAGATGCTGCGCAACGAGGACGACGTCCGCATCACCCGTGCCATCATGAACATCGCCCGCGATTTCGGCCTGGAGGTTGTGGCAGAGGGCATCGAAACCGCCGACCATGTGGATTTCTTCCGGTCGGAGGGGTGCCATCTGGGGCAGGGGTATTATTGGGGCAAGCCCATGGAGACGGCTGACTTCCAGCGCTTCATCGCCGGCGGCCGGCAGGCGGCCTGCGCATGACGCGGCCGGTCGTCGCGCTGCTGATGCTGTGCTTGCTGGCGGCCGTGGCCGCGTGGCCGAGCATCGCCACGGCCGCTCCGCCGAGCGCGGCTGTCGTCTATGATGCCGGTGGCAAGATGGACAAGAGCTTTCTGCAACTGGCCTATCAGGGTGTGCAGGAGGTACGCCAGCAGGGCACCGCCGTGTTGACTGAGTATGAGGTGTCGCAGCCGTCCGCCCGCCTGGAGGTGGTGCTGACGGCGGCGGCGCGGCACACTTTCGTCATTGTGGTCGGGGCTGGCATCGTGCCGGTGGTGGAGCAGGTGGCGCGCGAGCAGCCCAACCGCCGCTTCGTGGTTATCGACGGCGAGGCCGATTTGCCCAACGTCGCCGCCATCAGCTTCGCCGATCACGAGGCCGCCTTTCTGGCCGGCGCCATGGCCGGTCTTGCCACCCGCAGCGGCATCGCCGGTTTCATCGGCGGGGTTGAGGTGCCACCCATCCGCCGTTTCCGTGCCGGCTTCCGCCAGGGCTTCCTCGCCACCCGGCCGGGCGGTCGCATCCTCTCGGCGGTGCTGGGAAGCGACTCGGAGGCGTGGGACGATCCCTTCGCCGCGCTGCTGGTGGCGCGAGGGCAGATCGAAGCCGGCGCCGACGTGCTGTTCGCCGCCGCCGGCGCGAGTGGCCTGGGCGTCTATCAGGCCGCCCATGACGCCGGTCGCCTCGCCATCGGGGTGGACGCCAACCAGAACTACCTGCACCCCGGCACCATGCTGACCAGTGCCGTCAAGCGGGTCGACCGGGCGGTGATGGTGGCCACCGCCATGCTGGGCCGCGATGCCTGGAAGCCGGGACAGACGGTGCTGGGCCTGCGCGACGATGGTGTCGGTGTTGCCTTCGACGAGCACAACGCCGCCCTCACCGCCGCCATGCGGGCCGAGATCGAGCACCTGCGCCACCGCATTACCATCGGCGAGCTGGTGGTGGCGAGCGAATGACCGATGTTCCCGGGACGCCGCCGCTGCCGATGGCCGTGGAGTTGCGGCCGGCGAGAGCGGACGATCACGATGCCCTCTTCGCCATTTGGCTGGCGGCGGTGCGGGCGACCCACGCCTTCCTCGCGCCGGAGGATATCGAGGTCTATGCCGCGATGGTGCGGCAGGACTACCTGCCGGCGGCACTCCTGACGGTGGCGGCGGTGGACGGCCGGCCGGCCGGTTTCCTTGGCCGTGCCGGCAGCCATGTCGAGGCGCTGTTTGTCGCCCCCGCATACCATGGCCACGGCATCGGACGGCGGTTGATCCTGGACGCAGCGGCGCAAGCCGGTGGGGTGGCGCTGACGGTGGATGTGAACGAGCAGAACAGCGGCGGTGTCGCCTTCTACCACCGGCTCGGATTCACGGTGACGGGGCGGACGGCGGTGGATCCGACGGGCCGCCCTTATCCGCTGCTCCACATGGGCCGGCCAGCGGTTCAGCCGGCCGCCAGCGCCTTCACCTGAGGCCCGAACTCGGCCACCAGGGCCTCGTAGATCGAGCGTTTGAAGGGCACGATCATGGCCGGCAGGTCGTCCACCGGCGCCCATTTCCAGGCGTCGAACTCGGGGTGGCGGGTGTTGATGTCGATATCCTCGTCGCGGCCGGTGAAGCGCAGCAGGAACCATTTTTGGTCCTGGCCGCGATACTTTCCCTTCCACACCTTGCCCACCAACTCCGCCGGCAGGTCATAGCGCAGCCAGTCGGCGCTTTCGGCGATGATCTCCGCCTTGTTGGTGCCGATTTCTTCCTCCAGCTCGCGCAGGGCGGCGGCATGGGGTGTTTCACCGCTGTCGATGCCGCCCTGGGGCATCTGCCAGGCGTCCGGCGTGTCCTTGCGGCGGGCGACGAACACCAGGCCATCGGCGTTCACCAGCATCAGGCCGGCGCATTTGCGGTAGGGGAGGGCGGCGGGATCGGCGGTCATGGCGGGGCGGGGTCTCCGGCGCGGGATCAGGGACGGACGACGGCCGACACCGGCGCCAGCGCGATGCCGCGCGTCTGGGCTTCGGTCAGCCAGGAGGAAACGGCATCGAAGGCGAGCGGCGTCGGCGATATGACGGCGATGGCGCTGCCACGCTCCTTTGCCAGGGTCTCCAGGGCACGCAGGCGGGAGTCGATGGCGGAACGGAACGGGCGCTCGTCCAGCGTCAGGTCGACCACCGCCGTCGGTGTGGCGATCTGGCCGTAGGATGCCAGTTGCATGCCGCCGCTCGGCTGCACATAGAGCAGTCCGGCACGGGCGATGGTCTCCAGCACCGCTTTCATCAGCTCCGGTTTGGCGGTGAAGGTGGCGCCGCCGCGACCAACCACGCCGACGTATCCGACGCCTTTGGTGAGGATGGTGTTCAGGCGGATCAGGTTGTCATTGGCCGGCAGCAGCGAGTTGAGGCCAAGTGGACCGGGATCATGGGCCGGGAAGCCGCGATCTTCCATCGGCAGCACCAGCATCACCTCATGTCCGGCCTCGCGCGCCCGCTGCATGGCCTGCGGGATGTCGAAGCCATAGGGACTGAAGGCGAGCGTCACGCCGGCCGGAAGCTTGGTGATGGCGGCCTCGGTGGCGGCGGGCAGCATGCCGAGATCAGCCACCACCACCGCCACGCGCGGGGCGCCGGCGGGGGCGTTGAAGGGTTTGGCGTAGGTGCTCCAGGCTTTGCGGCCGTCGGGGGCGGCGATGGGCAGGGGGCCGGCCGGCGTGTTGCGCACCAGATCGGAAACCGGTGCCGCCTTCAGCGGTTCGGGCTTGCCCGGCAGCGCGGTCAGGCGGTCGAAGCTGGGTGCCGGATTGCCGGCGGTGCGGATATCGGGCTTTTCCGGCTCCTCCGCCGCCACGGCGGCCGGTGGAGCGGGTGGCGGGGGCGCATCGGCGGGTGCCGAGGTGGCTTCCGGTGCCGCTGCCGGTTCGGCTTCCGTCGCGGCGGCGGGTGCGGCTGGAGACGGTGTCGCTGCGGTGGGGGCTGGTGTCGCCTCCACCGGCGTGGCCGGCGCGGCGGCGGATTCGGACGGTGCCGTGGAGGGGGCACCGCCCTCCGTCAGCCATGGGCGGCGGGCGGTGGATCGGTCGGTGGCGGCGGTGGCGTCGACCACCACGTCACCGTCGGCGGCCGGAGCAGTGCCGAGGCGCGGCGCCTCAAGGCCCGGCGCCGGCGGCATGGGCAGCGAGACCCGCTCGCCGGAGCCGATCGGGGCGCTCGGTTCGGCGGGGGGCGTTCCCTCGCCGCGTGCGGCGGGCTCGCTCTCGGCGGCATCTCCGTCCAGCAGGGCGGCGACCTGGCCGGGAGCCTGACCGCCGGACAGCATCCACCACGCGGCGCCACCACCGATCACCGCGGCGGCCAGACCGAGGGCGGCGAACAGCACCACCCGCTTGCGGCCGGACCCGCCACGCGCCGGCCGCTTGCGGCCGGTGTCGTCGTCGTCGTCGCCGCCCCAGGCCTCGTCATCCAGCAGGTCGTCGAAGCCCCGCGTGGTGCCGTCGCCGTCACCATCGTTGCCGAGGCCCGGGCCGAGGGTGGCGCCCGTGAAGAAGGGCGCGCGCCCGTCATCCTCGGCGGGGCGTGCCTTCTTCTTGCGGGAGAACAGGCCCTTGAGGGAGAGAGCCATGGCAGCGGTCCTTACTCAGCCAACCGGCGCGGCTTCGGAAAGAAGCCACGCCGGCGTTAAGTCTACACCAAGATGATTGCCGAAGGGTTACCCCTGCCGGTTGCCATAGAGGGCCAGTCCGCGCAGCAGGTCGATGGCCCGCGTCAGCTGATAGTCCTCCGGCTCCTGCGGCGCTTCGGCGGCGGCGTCGCCGGCCGGGGCGGCGCCCGGCGGGACGGTGGCGCCCGGTGTCGCCTCCACCTCCGGGGCGGCGGCGCCGTTGCTGGTGCCGTTGCCGTTCTGCAAGGCGCCGCGCAGGCCGGCCTCGCTGCGGCGGGGGAAGCGGCTGTCCAGGGTCTCGACGTGGGCCTGCTCGACATGGATGTCGGGTTCGATGCCAAGCGCCTGGATGGAGCGGCCCGACGGCGTGTAATAGCGGGCGGTGGTCAGGCGCATGGCGCCATGGCCGGGCAGCGGCACGATGGTCTGCACCGACCCCTTGCCGAAGCTCTTGGTGCCGAGGACGATGGCGCGGCGATGATCCTGCAAGGCGCCGGCGACGATTTCCGACGCCGAGGCCGACCCGTCATTGATCAGCACCACGATGGGCTTGCCGTCGGCGAGGTCGCCGGCGCGGGCGTTGAAGCGCTGGGTCTCGTCGGCGCTGCGGGACCGGGTGGAGACGATTTCGCCGGCGTCGAGAAAGGCATCCGACACCGCCACCGCCTGGTCCAGCAGACCGCCCGGATTGTTGCGCAGGTCGAGAACCCAGCCCTTGATCTTGTCTTCGCCGACCGCCTTCTTGATGTCGTTCATGGCCTTTTCCAGGCCGGCATAGGTTTGCTCGCTGAACGAGGTGATGCGGACATAGCCGATATCGTCCTCGCTGCGCGACCGCACCGACTGAATCTTGATGACGTCACGGGTGAGGGTGACGTCGAACGGTTCCTGGCTCTTGCGGCGGATGGTCAGCTTGATGTCGCTGTTGATGGGGCCGCGCATCTTGTCGACGGCGTCCTGGAGCGTCATGCCGGTGACCTCTTCCTCGCCGATGTGGGTGATGAAATCACCCGGCTGAAGGCCGGCGCGGAAGGCAGGCGTTTCGTCGATGGGCGAGACGACCTTGATGAGGCCGTTCTCCATGGTCACCTCGATGCCGAGCCCGCCGAACTCGCCGCGGGTCTGCACCTGCATGTCCTTGAAGCTGTCGGCGTTGAGGTAGCTGGAGTGGGGGTCGAGATCGGTCAGCATGCCGTTGATGGCAGCCTCGATCAGTTCCTTGTCGCCCACTTCCTCGACATAGTCGCGGCGCACGCGCTCGAACACGTCGCCGAACAGGTCGAGCAGCCGATAGGTTTCCTCGGTATTGCGGACCTGCGGTGCTTCCGCCGCCTGCGCCGCCGGCAGGGCGCCGAACGACAGGAGGGCGAAGGCAGCCGTCGCAATCGCTAGTGTACGCTTCATCCGCTGATTTTACCTTTGTTCGCCGCCAGCCACGGCAGGGGATCAATGGGCTGCCCGTCGCGGCGCAATTCGACATAAAGGCTTGGGCCGTCCGACCGTTCCATGACGCCCACCGGCTCGCCAGCCATAAGCCGCTGGCCGACTTCGGCGTCAATGCGGCTCATCCCTGACAGCAATGTATGATATCCCCCGGCGTGTTCAAGGATCAAGAGATGCCCATAGCCGCGAAAGGGGCCGGAAAACGCCACCACGCCATCGGCGGGGGCGACCACGGCGGCGGCGCTGCGGGTCTCGATGACGATTCCCTTGGAGGTATTGCCGGGGCTGAGTTCGGCGCCGTAGCGGGTGGCGACGCGGCCACGGGCCGGCAGCGGCATGGCACCGCGCACCTCGTCCAGCGGCCGCAGGGCCGCCTGCTGGGTGGACGTCCTGGGCGGTGGCGGCATGCTGCCACCGTTGGCGGTCAGGCTGGCCGGAGGCGGGGGCGCGGTTGGCAGTTGGGCGGTGGCCCCGTCGGGGGCCATCAACGGCCTCGCTGCCGGGGCCAGCGTCGGGCCGGCGGCGGGCGGCGGTGGCGGAGCCGGCTTGGCGGTGACATGGGCGGCGATGCGGCGGGCCGCGGCCAGTTCGCGCTGGCGCTTCTCCTCCTCCTCGCGCCGACGGCGATCCTCCGCCAGCTTGTCGAGGAACTCCCGCATGTTCTCTGCGTCGGCGGCCAGGGTTTGGGCCCGCTGGGCGGCTTCCTGGGACCGGCGGGAGGTCTGTTCCACCAGGGAGGCTTTGCGGCTCACCAACTCCTGGAGACGGTTGTGTTCCGCTTCCAGATCCTTGCCAAGGGCGGCGATCTGGTCGCGCTGGCCGGCGATGGCATCGCGCAGATCGGCCAGCCGGTCGATGTCGGCGCGCAACGCCTTCGCCTCCGCCCCGATGGCCGGCACCGCCGAGCGCATCAGCAGGGCCGAGCGGACGGTATCCTCCGGCGTCCCCGGCTGCATGAGCAGGGCTTCCTTCGGCCGCCAGGACAGCCGCTGCAAGGCGGTCAGCACCTGCGCCAATTGGGCGTTGCGCGCCTCCAGCCCGTTTTGCAGCGCCTCCTCCTCCTCCCGCAGCTCCGTCATGCGGGTTTCCAGGTAGGACAGGCTTTCCTCGTAGTCCTGCACCTTGGCGGCGGCGGCGACCAGGCGGGCGCGCAGATCCTCCACCTCCTGGGTCAGCGTGTCGGCGGTCTTGGTGAGGGTCTGCTGTTCCTGGCGGCTCCGTTCCAGTTGCTGGCGCACCTCTTCCAGCTTCTGCTGGGTCTGGGCTTCCGGGTCGGGATCGGTGGCGGCGATGACCGGCGCAGCCCCTAGGCCGCCGCCGGCAAGGACGGCGGCGGCCAGCAGCGACTGGCGAAAGCGGCGCGGGCACAAGCGCACGATCAGGCGGCCCCTTCAGGCGGCGGGCACGGATAATGTCAGGCGGCAGGCGGGCCGCCACGCGCGGATCATTCCGCCGCGGCAGCCTGCTTGCGGGTCTGCAACAGCGAGTGACCAGTCATCTCGGCCGGCTGCGGCAGGCCCATGAGGGCAAGGGCGGTCGGCGCCAGATCGGCCAGCCGGCCGTCGCGCAACCCGACCACATCGGCGGGGGCACCGATCAGCAGGGCGTCCACCTTGCCGACCGTGTGGGCGGTGTGCGGCTCGCCGGTTTCCGGGTCGCGCATCAGTTCACAGTTGCCATGGTCGGCGGTGACGATCATGGCGCCGCCGGCTTTCAGCACCGCCTGTTCGACCCGGCCGAGGGCGATGTCCACCGCCTCGGCGGCCTTGATGGCGGCGGCCAGGATGCCGCTGTGGCCGACCATGTCGCCGTTGGCGAAGTTGACGACGATGAGGTCGAAGCGGCCGGAGTCGATGGCCTCCACCAGCCGGTCGGTGACTTCCGGGGCGCTCATTTCCGGTTGCAGGTCGTAGGTGGCGACCTTGGGGCTTGGCACCAGGATGCGTTCCTCGCCGGGATAGACCCGCTCCTCGCCGCCGTTCAGGAAGAAGGTGACGTGGGCGTATTTCTCGGTCTCGGCGATGCGCAGCTGGGTGCGGCCGGCGGTGGCCACCACTTCGCCCAGAATGCCGGTCAGCGCCTCGGGCGGGAACAGGGTGTCGAGCCAGGCGGTGTGGGCGACCGAATATTGGCCCATGCCGGCGGCGGCGGCGAAACGCACCACGCGGGTGCGGGCGAAGCCATCGAAGGCCGGGTCGAGCAGCGCCTGGGTGATCTCCCGCGCCCGGTCGGAGCGGAAGTTGGCGAACAGCACGCCGTCGCCGTCGCGGGCGCCGGCATAGTCGCCGACGACCGCCGGCTGGACGAATTCGTCGGTCTTGCCGTCGGCGTAGGAGGCTTCGATCAGCGCCAGGGCGTCAGCGTGGCGGGCGCCGGCGGCGTCGATCAGGGTGTCATAGGCGGCTTGCACCCGATCCCATCGCTTGTCGCGGTCCATGGCGTAGAAACGGCCGGCGACGGTGGCCATGCGGACATCCCCCAGGCCGCCGATGTCGGTCAGGAAGCAGGCGGTGAAGTCGCGGCCCGACTGCGGCGGGGTGTCGCGGCCATCAAGGAAGGCATGCACCCGCACCGGCACGCCGGCGGCGGCCACCACCTTGGCCAGCGCCACCATGTGGTCCTGATGGCTGTGGACGCCGCCGGGACTGAGCAGGCCCATGAGGTGGCAAGTCCCGCCAGAGGTCTTGAGGGTGTCGATGAAGCGGAGCAAGGCGGCGTTGCGGGCCAGCGACCCGTCGGCGATGGCGCGGTCGATGCGCGGCAGATCCTGCATCACCACCCGGCCGGCGCCGATGTTCATGTGGCCGACTTCCGAGTTGCCCATCTGCCCCTCGGGCAGGCCGACGTCATGGCCCGATGTCTCCACCAGCGCATGGGGGGCGGAGGACATCAGGCGGTCCCAGTTGGGCGTGTCGGCCTGGGCGATGGCGTTGTCGGTCGGATCGTCGCGATGGCCCCAGCCATCGAGGATGCAAAGAACAACCGGCTTGGGCGGGCGATTGGGAGTGCTGGCGCTGGTCATCGGGGGCCTGGCTGCTTTCCTGGGTGATACAGGGACATCAGGCCCTGAACATAAGGCGGCGGACCTGAAAGTTCCACAGGGAAGGGGGCGGTCGTCAGCCCATTGCCGACGACCGCCGTCGTCAGTACAACGGAGCCATGAGCCAATCCGATCCCGCCGCCGCCGTCTCCCTGCTCCTGCCCGACGAAGCCGCCACCGCGCGGTTGGCGCGGGCGCTGGCCGCCGTCGCACGGGCTGGCGACATCATCGCCCTGCGTGGCGATCTGGGGGCCGGCAAGACCGCCTTCGCCCGCGCCTTCGTCCGCGCCCGCCTGGGCGATCCGGCGGCCGAGGTGCCGTCGCCCACCTTCACCCTGGTGCAGACCTACGAGGATGATGCCTGCGACGCCGGCCTGTGGCACTTCGACCTCTACCGCCTGGAAAAGCCGGAGGACGCCCTGGAACTGGACCTGGAAGACGCCTTCGCCGACGGCCTCTGCCTGATCGAGTGGCCGGACCGGCTGGGCGGCTACCTTCCGCGTCGGCGGCTTGACCTCACCCTCACCATCCGGCCGGAGGGCGCGGCGCGCGACGCCGTGCTGACCGGGCCGGCGCACCTTGTGGAGGCCGCGCGCCATGCTTGAGACCCTGACCGAGGCGCGGGCGCCGCAGGTGGCGGAGTTCCTGCACCGCAGCGGCCGGCACGACGCGGCGGTGACGCTGCTGGCGGGCGATGCCTCGTTCCGCAAGTACTTCCGCATCGCCACGCCGTCGCACGGCATCGAAGTGCTGATGGACGCGCCGCCGCCGCAGGAAGACATCCGCCCCTTCGTCCGCATCGCCCGCCACCTCTGCGGCCTCGGCCTGTCGGCGCCGCGCATCCTGGCCGAGGACGAAGCCGCCGGCCTGCTGCTGCTGGAAGACCTGGGCGACGACACTTATACCCGGCTGCTCGCCAAGGGGCAGCCGGCGGAAGCCGATCTTTATGCCCTGGCGGTGGACGTGCTGATCGCCCTGCACCGGGCGGCGGTGCCGGCCGCCGGCGTGCCGCCCTACGATCTGTCCAAGCTGCTGACCGAGGCTAGCCTGCTCATCGACTGGTACGTGCCGGCCACTCAGGGCGACGATGCCCTGACCCACGCCGACCGCGCCGGCTGGCTGGCGGCGTGGCGCGATGCCCTGGCGGCGGTGGACGGCGCGGTGCCCGATGCCCTGGTGCTGCGCGATTTCCACGTCGACAACCTGATGCTGCTGCCTGACCGCGACGGCATCGCCGCCTGCGGCCTGCTGGACTTCCAGGACGCGGTGATCGGGCCGGTGACCTACGACCTCATGAGCCTGCTGGAAGACGCCCGCCGCGACATCGACCCCGCCCTGGTCGCCGCCATGACCGACCGCTACCTCGCCGCCTTCCCGGCCCTCGACCGTGCCGGCTTCGCGGCCAGCATGGCGGTGCTGGGGGCGCAGCGGCACGCCAAGGTGATCGGCATCTTCACCCGCCTGTGCCGGCGCGACGGCAAGCCGCAGTACCTGCGCCACATCCCGCGCGTCTGGCGCCTGTTCGAGCGCAGCCTGAGCCATCCGGCGCTGGCGCCGGTGAAGGCCTGGGTCGACACCCACATCCCGCCGGCCCGCCGCACGGTGCCGCAATGACCGCCGGCCCCGGCTCCCCCCCCGGCTCCCGCGTTGCCGCCGCCATGGTGCTGGCGGCCGGGCTCGGCACCCGCATGCGGCCGATCACCGACCACACGCCCAAGTGCCTGGTGCGGGTGGCGGGGCGGACGCTGCTCGACCGGGCGCTCGACCGGGTGGCGGAGGCTGGCGTCGGCCATGCGGTCGTCAACCTGCACCACCACGCCGACCAGGTGCGCACCCACCTCGCCGCCCGCACCGCGCCGCCGCCGCTGCGGCTGTCGGACGAAAGCGGGCTCTTGCTGGAAACGGGCGGCGGGCTGCGGAAGGCGCTGCCGCTGCTGGGCGACGGCCCGTTCCTGGCCTGCAACAGCGACGTCATCTGCCTGAACGGCCCCGACGCGCCAGCCTTCCGCCGGCTGGCCGACGCCTGGGACGATGCCGTCATGGACGCCCTGCTGCTGCTGGTGCCGACGCCGCAGGCGCACGGCTACGACGGCCCCGGCGATTTCG
>JAEWWF010000080.1 GCA_023396465.1 Pseudomonadota bacterium | reverse complement strand
ATGCCGCCGCCATCGTGCTGTTCAGCCTGTTCCTCGGCATGCTCACCGGCGAGCGTCAGCCCGATCCCCTGAATGCCGTCGGCGCCTTCGCATGGGGGTTCGGTGGCGGACTGGGTGTCGGCTGGCTGGCCGGGCGCGGCCTGTTCCTGGTGCTCGGCACCCTGCGCGGCCATCGCTTCGCCGAAATCACCGCCACGGCGGCGGCGGCCTATCTGGTGTTCATTGTCGGCGAACACCAGTTGCACGTCTCCGGCGTGGTGGCAGTGGTGACATTGGCCCTGGTGCTCGGCTACGAGGGGCGCACCCGCCTCAGCGCCCAAAGCTGGACCAGTCTGGTGGACGTGTGGCAGCAGCTTGGCTTCTGGGCCAGTTCGCTGATCTTCGTGCTGGCGACCATGCGGGTGCCGGAGATGCTGGCCGCCATGACCGTCACCGACCTGCTGCTGCTGGCGGTACTGGTGGTGGTGGCGCTGGCATCGCGGGCCGCCGTGCTGTTCGTTCTGCTGCCGATGATGACGCGGGCCGGCCTCGCCCAATACATCAGCCGACCGCTGCGGGTGGTGGTGCTGTGGGGCGGGTTGCGGGGTGCGGTGTCTCTGGCGCTCGCCCTGGCGGTCCTGGAGGCGCCGGGCGTGCCGCCGGAGGTGCGTACCTTCGTTGCCGTGCTGACCACCGCCTATGTTCTGTTCACCCTTTTCGTCAACGCCCCACTGCTCGGCCCGCTGATCCGCTGGCTAGGGCTTGATCGCCTGTCACCGGCGGATGCCGCCGTGCGCGGCCGCGCCATCGCGGCGGCGCTGGCGACGGTGCGAGGCCGCATCGACGAGGCCGCCGCCGACTACGGCATCGACCCCACCCGCGCCGCCGCCGTCGCCGACCGCTACACCGATCGCCTCGCCGCCGCCGAGGCATCGGCCACATTGGACACCGACGCCGACGGCGACGAGCGGCTGCGGGCGGCACTGTTGATCGTCACCGGTCACGAGAACACCCTTTATCTCGCCCAATTCCGCGACGGCATCGTCTCCGGCCGCATGGCGCGGCGCCTGATGTCTGGAACCGCCCTGCTGGAAGACGGCCTCAAAACCACCGGCGTTTCTGGCTATCGTGCCGCCTGCGGCGATCTGCTGGCGGTGTCGCGCGGTCTGCGGATGGCGCTGGTGCTACACCGCCGGTTCGGATGGGACCGTCCGCTGGCCGCCGCCCTGGCCGCCCGCACCGAGGCGCTGCTGCTGACCCAGACCGTGCTGCGGCAGGTGACACCCTTCGTCGCCGATCGGGTGGCGGCGGTGCTGGGACGAACCGCGGCGGCGGCCTGCGCCACGGCCCTGGCCCAACGCGCCGAGGCGGTGGACAAGGCGCTCGACGCCCTGCGGCTGCAATACGGCGGCTTCTTCCACGCTCTGCAACAGCAATACCTGGAGCGCGCCGCCCGCCGCATCGAGGACACCGAGTACCGCAGGTTGCGGGCCGACAGCGTCATCAGCCACGAAGTCTTCCAGGCCCTCCAGGATGATCTGCGGGAGCGCGGCGCTCCCCTTGCCCGCCGGCCGCCGCTCGACCTGGACCTGGAGCCGCTCGCCCTGTTGCGCCGGATGCCGCTGTTCACCGGTGTCGCCGAGACGGACCTGCACGCCGTCGCCCGTCGCCTGCGGCCCCAGTTGGCCATGCCGGGGGAAATGCTGGTCCGCCGGGGGGAGCGGGGGGACGCCATGTACTTCATCGCCTCCGGCGCCGTCGAAGTGCGTGTGGCGCCGTCGCCGGTCCGCCTTGGCACCGGCGACTTTTTCGGCGAATTGGCGGTGCTGACCGGCGCCCCCCGCCGGGCCGACATCGAGGCGCTGGGTTTCTGCCGGCTGCTTGCCCTGCACGGACGCGACCTGGATGCCCTGACCCGCACCTGCCCGAGCCTGAAGGACGCCATCCATGCCACCGCCCGCCGCCGCCTCGGCACCGACGAAAGTCCGTCACGGGAAACAGCGGTGAGGGAGGCGGGAGAGGCGATGCCAAACGGCTGTGAAGCGCGGACCTGATCCGGCCATCCACCGCTAAAATCGGGTGAAGACGCGAATGGCCGGCACAAGGCCGGCCATTGCACGTTCAAGCCCCGCTCCGCCTCTCAGCGGGTCAGGGCGCTGGTGGCGGCTTCCAGGAAGCCGCGGGCGGTGATGGGCTTCTCCAGGAAGTCATCCACCCCGGCGGCGACGGCACGGTCCCTCACCTCGTCGTCGGAGTACCCCGACATCATGATGATGCGCGCCGTGGAACCGCCGGCGCGAGCCTGGGTGACGAACTCCAGTCCGTCCATGGTTTCCATGCGCCAGTCGCACAGCACCAGATCGGGGGTCTTGTCGGCCAGGGCCGTCAAGCCCTCCCGACCATTGCCGGCGATGGTGATGTCGCGCACGCCGAGCGATTTCAGGATGGTCTGAATGATGATCTGGAAGTTGCGGTTATCCTCGACCACCAGCACCTTCACGCGCGCCCAGTCCACATGGGGAATGGTCTCGGCCTCCGGCTCGCTGTCCTGGTGGTCGAAGGTCACGCCCGCCGCCGCCCTGATGGCCGCCTCGTTGCCGATGCAGACATCGCGGTAGTCCATGTCGTGGCCCTTGATGTGATCGACCAGCCACGACCGCAGGAAAGACAGCACCTCCTCGCCATGGACGCTCTCCGCATCCTGCTCGAAGCGGGTCCGGATGGTCATGACCTGCTGCGTCAGGGCGGCATGACGCTGCTTGTGCGCCTCCAGCCCCGGATAGCCGGCCACCGCCTGAAGGCGTTCCTCGCGGGCGAAGTGGTATTCGGTGTACTCGATCAGGGAGTTCAGAACGCTGCCGAGCGTCGCCTTCTCCTCCCGGTCGCCCACCGTCTCGAAGACCTGATTGAGCAGAGAGACCAGTACCTTGTGATCGGCATCGATGATGGCGATGCCGGTTTCAAGATCGCTGGTCCACTCGATCGTATGCTCCCCCTGCATGGTCGTCCTCCCCCTCCCGGTCAATGTCTGTCTAACGCTGTTCAAGCTGACGAACGTCACGCACCGCCCCACGCGCGGCGCTGGTGGTCATGGCGGCATAAGCCCGCAGAGCCTGGCTGACATGGCGCTGGCGCGTCGCCGGTTTCCAGGCGGCGGCCCCTTTGGCCTCCATGGCGGCGCGGCGGCGGGCCAGATCGTCATCCGACAGCCGCACGGCGATGGTGCGGTTCGGAATGTCGATATCGATCATGTCGCCGTCCTCGACCAGACCGATGGCGCCGCCTTCCGCCGCTTCCGGCGAGGCATGGCCGATGGACAGGCCGGAGGTGCCGCCGGAAAAGCGGCCGTCGGTGATCAGGGCGCACTCTTTGCCAAGGCCCATCGACTTGATGTAGCTGGTCGGATAGAGCATTTCCTGCATGCCGGGACCACCCTTCGGCCCTTCGTAGCGCACCACCACCACATCGCCGGCCTTGACCACGCCGCCCAGGATCTTGGCGACCGCCTCCTCCTGGCTTTCGCAGACCACGGCGGGGCCGGAGAACCTGAGGATGCTGTCATCGACGCCGGCGGTCTTCACGATGCAGCCGTCGAGGGCGATATTGCCATAGAGCACGGCAAGGCCGCCGTCCTTGCTATAGGCGTTCTCCGCCGAGCGGATGACACCCTTGGCGCGGTCACGGTCGACCTCGGTGTAGCGGCGGCTCTGGCTGAAGGCTTCGGTGGTGCGGACGCCGCCGGGGGCGGCGCGGAACAGGGTATCGACCTCCGGCGCGGCGGTGCGCATGACGTCCCACTTGTCGATGGCATCGGCCAGGGTTTCGGCGTGAACGGTGGAGACATCGGTCGCCAGCAGGCCGGCACGGTCCAGTTCACCCAGGATGCCGAAGACGCCGCCGGCCCGGTGAACATCCTCCATGTGGATGTTCTGCACCGCCGGCGCGACCTTGCACAGCACCGGCACCTTGCGCGACATGCGATCGATGTCGGCCATGGTGAAAGGCACCTCGCCTTCCTCCGCCGCCGCCAGCAGGTGCAGCACGGTGTTGGTGGACCCACCCATGGCGATGTCGAGCGCGATGGCGTTCTCGAACGCCTTCACGGTGGCGATGCTGCGCGGCAGAACACGCTCGTCGCCCTGTTCATAGTGACGGCGGGTAATGCGCACCACCGTGCGGGCGGCTTCCAGGAACAGCTCGCGGCGGTCGGCGTGGGTGGCGAGGATACTGCCGTTGCCGGGCAGCGACAGCCCGAGCGCCTCGGTCAGGCAGTTCATGGAGTTGGCGGTGAACATGCCCGAGCATGACCCGCAGGTCGGACAGGCGGACCGTTCATAGGCCGCCACGTCGGCATCGGACACCTTCTGGTCGGCCGCCACGATCATGGCGTCGATCAGGTCGATGGCGTGCTCCTTGCCCTCCAGGATCACCTTGCCCGCTTCCATCGGACCGCCGGAGACGAACACCGTCGGGATGTTCAGCCGCATGGCGGCCATCAGCATGCCCGGCGTGATCTTGTCGCAGTTGGAAATGCACACCAGCGCATCGGCGCAGTGGGCATTGACCATGTATTCCACCGCATCGGCGATCAGTTCCCGCGACGGCAGGCTGTAGAGCATGCCGGCGTGACCCATGGCGATGCCGTCGTCCACGGCGATGGTGTTGAACTCCTTGGCGATGCCGCCGTGCGCCTCGATCTCCCGCGCCACCATCTGGCCGAGATCCTTCAGGTGGACGTGACCTGGCACGAACTGGGTGAAGGAGTTGGCGATGGCGATGATCGGCTTGCCGAAATCCTCGTCCTTCACGCCGGTGGCGCGCCACAGACCACGGGCGCCGGCCATGTTGCGGCCGTGGGTGGAAGTGCGGGAACGATACTCGGGCATTGTCGATCTCCAGGAAGGCGCAGAGATATTGCGGGTTTCGGCTTCGGCCACAAGGCTTTTATACGCTTAGCCCCTGCCCCGGTCACAATCAACCCTTCGCCGGCAAGGGTTGAGGTGTTTTATTTCTCTTTATGGCGCTTCTGCGACATAATCCGGCAGAAGCCCGGCCTCGGCGCAGCGTGCCAAGCTGTCCTGCCCGCGCAGAAAACCATATTCCACCAGCAGCACCTTCATGCCGGCACCACGGGCACCAAGCACGTCGGTGTGGGGGCTGTCGCCGACCATCAGCATGCGCTCGCGCGGGACATCGGGAAAACGCTGCGCCACCAGATCGTAAACCGCCCGGAAGGGCTTGCCCAGAAACGTGACCTCGGTCAGTCCGCGGGACGCCAGAGCGTGCGCCGGATATCCCGGCTCCAGCGAGATGAAGCCCTTATATGGGCAGGCCACATCGGGATTGCACACGATCATCGGCCGTGAGCGCGCGGCGAGCGCATTTTCCAGCAGGAGCGGATGGGCTGCTTCCCAGAAATTATTATCGACGAACAAGAAACCGTCCACCGTCGCGTAGTCGGCTGCCGTCGCTGCCGGCCCCAGCGGGCGGCAGTCACGGAAGCGGGCGGCGATATCCTCGGCATGGGTGGCGATGACGCCCCAGGTGCCGGGCGGCCGCGCGTCCATGATCGCCGGCAGCAGCAAGCGGCCGGAAATCACTTCCTCCGGCGTCAGGTCGTAGCCGCGCACATTCAGGCCCTGGCAAACGCCGTCCGGCCCGCGGGTCACGTCGTTGGTGACGATGCACAAACGCTTGCCCATCTGCCGCAGCGCCCGAAAGGCCGCCAGACCCTGCGGCAGGGCGTCGCCCCCGACATGCAAAACGCCGTAGGCGTCAAACACCACCAGATCGAAGTCCGCCACCACCTCCAGCAGGCCGGAGACGCGACGCGGGGTCACCGGCGGCGGAAAGGCCGGCAGGCGCGGACGGGCGTCGAGGTAGACGCGCCAGGCATCGTCAAACGAAACGGATTGCATGACTCTCAGGGCTCCAGATCGTCGGCGTCGAGGTCTTTCTGTAGCTTCTTCGCCCGCGCCTTGAGGTCGCTTTCCAGGCGGCGCACCTGCCGGTGCAGATCCTCCACCCGCCGCATGGTTCCCTGCCGCTGGTCCGCCCGGAAGCGACCGAAGGGGGACCGGATGAACAGCGCCCCCATGATCCACAGCAACACGAAGCCCGCCGCCATGATGGCGACCGCCGCCCACACCCGGTCGGGGGCCTGCCCGATGGCAAGCGCCGTGCCCCACACGCCGATGGTCGACAGTGCCGCCCCGCCCAGCAACACGAGACGATCGAGCGCCCGGCTGTCGCGGCGCTGTTCCTGCTCCACCGCCCGCACGGCATCGGTGATTTCCTGCCGCGCCATGGCCTGCCAGGACTTGAACGACACCCCGGCCGACGGCGACCGCTTTTCGCGGATGAACCGCTCCAGCTTGGTCACCACCAGTTCGGCGCGCTCCTCCGGCGTCGGGGCGCCGGGCGGGCGCGGAGCCTTGCCGGCCCCGCGGCCCCTGCCCTTGCCGCTGCGCCCGGCCATGGCTGCCGCGGCCTTCACTTACAGCGCGGCGAGGCGGTCGAGTGCCTCGGTCAGCTTGGCCTTGGCGGCTTCAGACTCGGCCAGGCGCTCGCGCTGCTCCTCGACCACTTCCGGCGGCGCCTTGGCGATGAAGCCTTCGTTGCCGAGCTTCTTCGCCAGCTTGTCGATCTCGCCCGACACCTTGGCCAGTTCCTTGGTCAGGCGGGCCTTCTCCTGGTCGACGTCGATGACGCCGGCCAGCGGCAGCAGGGCGGTCGCCTCACCGATCACCACCTGCGCCGCGCCCTTGGCCGGGGCATCGTCCACCGCCTGGGTGCTGTCCAGGCGGGCCAGCGTCTGGATGAGGGCGACGTGGCGCTCCAGCCGCTCCTTGGTCGTCGCGTTGGCGTCCTTCAGCAGCAGCGGCAGGCGGGCGCCCGGCGGCACGTTCATTTCCGACCGCACGGAGCGGATGGCGGTGATCATCTCCACCACCCAATCCATCTCGGCCACCGCTTCCGGCGCCTCAAGGCCGCTGTAGTCGCCCCAGGCTTCCGAGATCAGCATGCCGGCGCGCTGGCCGGAGCCGATGGCCCCCCACAGCTCTTCGGTGATGAAGGGCATGAAGGGGTGCAGCATGACCAGGATACGGTCCAGCACCCAGGCGGCGGTCGCCCGCGTCTCGGCCTTGATGGCCTCGTCGGTGCCGTTGAACACCGGCTTGGCGAATTCCAGGTACCAGTCGCAGAAGGTGCCCCACACGAAGGCATAGGCGCCCTGGGCGGCATCGTTGAACTTGTACTCGTCGATGCCGACGGCAACCGCGTTGGCCGCCTCCGCCACCTTGGCGACGATCCAGCGGTTCAGCGTCGAGGTCACGCCCTTGGGGTCGAAGCCGGCCTGCGGGCGGCACTCGTTCATCTCGCAGAAGCGGGCGGCGTTCCACAGCTTGGTCGCGAAGTTGCGATAGCCGGCGACGCGCTGTTCGCTCATCTTGATGTCACGGCCCTGGGCGGCCATGGCGGCCAGGGTAAAGCGCAGGGCATCGGTGCCGTACTGGTCGATGATGACCAGCGGGTCGATGACGTTGCCCTTGGACTTGGACATCTTCTGGCCCTTCTCGTCGCGGACCAGGGCGTGGATGTAGACGTCCTTGAACGGCACCTCGTTCATGCCGTAGTGGCCGAACATCATCATGCGGGCGACCCAGAAGAAGATGATGTCGAAACCGGTGACCAGGACGTCGGTCGGGTAGTAGCGCGCCAGTTCCGGCGTCTCTTCCGGCCAGCCGAGGGTGGAGAACGGCCACAGCGCCGAGCTGAACCAGGTGTCGAGCACGTCGGGGTCGCGGGTCAGCTCGACGCCGGCCTTGCCGTAGTGGCTTTCGGCGGCGGCGCGGGCCTCCTCCTCGGTTTCCTCGACGAAGATCTCGCCGTCAGGGCCGAACCACGCCGGCACCTGATGGCCCCACCAGATCTGACGGCTGATGCACCACGGCTGGATGTTGCGCATCCATTCATAGAAGGTGTTTTCCCAGTGCTTGGGCACGAAGCGGGTGCGGCCCTCTTCCACCGCCTTGATGGGCTCCTGCGCCAGGGTCTTGGCGTCGACGAACCACTGGTCGGTCAGCCACGGCTCGATGACCACACCGGAGCGGTCGCCGTAGGGCACGGTCATGGGGTTCTCCTCGATTTTTTCGAGCAGACCCAGGCGTTCCATCTCGGCCACCACCTTCTCGCGCGCCTCGAAGCGGTCGAGGCCCTGCCAGCCGGCGGGGGCGTTCTCGTTCAGGCGGGCGTCGCGGTCGAACAGGTTGATCATCGGCAGGTCGTGCCGGCGACCGACCTCGAAATCGTTGAAGTCGTGCGCCGGGGTGATCTTCACCGCACCGGAGCCCTTTTCCGGGTCGGCATAGTCGTCGCCGACGATGGGAATCAGGCGGCCGACGATGGGCAGCACCACCTTGCGGCCGATGAGGGCGGTGTAGCGCTCATCCTCCGGGTGGACGGCGACACCGGTGTCGCCCAGCATGGTCTCCGGCCGGGTGGTGCCGACGGTGACGAACACGCCCTCGTGGCCTTCCACCGGATAGCGGAAGTACCACATCTTGCCCACCGTCTCGCGCTGTTCCACTTCCAGGTCGGAAATGGCGGTGTGCAGCTTGGGGTCCCAGTTGACCAGCCGCTTGTCGCGGTAGATCAGGCCCTTCTTGTGCAGGTCGACGAAGATCTTGCGCACGGCGGCCGACAGGCCGTCGTCCATGGTGAAGCGTTCGCGCGCCCAGTCCGGCGAGGCGCCCAGGCGGCGCAGCTGGCGGGTGATGGTGCCGCCGCTTTCCGCCTTCCATTCCCACACCTTGTCGATGAAGGGACCGCGGCCGAGGTCGTGGCGGGTGATGCCGTCCTGCTCCAGCCGGCGCTCCACCACCATCTGCGTTGCGATGCCGGCGTGGTCGGTGCCCGGCTGCCACAGGGCATCGCGGCCCTTCATGCGGTGGTAGCGGATCAGCACATCCTGAAGCGTGAAGGTCAGCGCGTGCCCCATGTGCAGGCTGCCGGTGACGTTCGGCGGCGGCATCATGATGGTATAGGGCTTGCCGCCGGATGAGGGATCACAGGCGAATACACCGGACTCTTCCCACCGAGCGTAAAGCTTTTCCTCCACTTCGGCGGCGTTATAGGTCTTGTCCAGCATCGCGTTTGTTTCCCGTTTCTGGCTGCGACGTGCGTGTGGTCGTGTGGTGCGGATGGGCTGTCGGCGCCGACTGGCGCCAACGAAAACGCCGGGCCCATGGGGACCCGGCGCTGAAGAGGGTATTGGGACCCGGAGCGGTTCTAGAACTTTTGCGACCGCGATACCAGTCTCTCGATTTCGCGCTGAACCAGCCGTTCGACGATGTCGGGCAGGTTGGCGTCGATCCACTCCCGCAGCAGCGGGCGCAGGGCATCGCGGACCAGTTCCTCCAGGGTGATGGCGCCATGGCCGACCGCCAACTGACGGTCGCCGGCCATGGAGCGCGCCAGCTGCGACAGCGCGGCGGCGGAGGCAGCCTCGGTGGCGCGGCTCATCAGCCCGTCGTCGTCGTCCATCACCGGCGGCGGCGCCGGACGTGGCGGCGGAGGGGGCGCCGGCTCAGGCTCCCACACTGGTTCCGGCTCCGGTTCCGGCTCCCAGACAGGTTCCGGCTCCGGCTCCGGTTCTTCCCAGGCGATAGGCTCCGGCTCCGGTTCGGGTTGAGGCTGGAACACGGGTTCCGGTTCATCCTCTTCCTCCTCCGCCAGCATCATGCTGTCGGTGAGTTCAAGGATGTCTTCCTCAGGCTCGGGCTCCGGTTCCCACACAGGTTCCGGTTCCGGCTCGGGCTCAGGGGGTGGAGGCGGCGGCGGAGGCGGCGCGGCCTTTTTGGGCGCCGGCTTCGGTTCCTCCTCCTCGTCCTCCGACAGGATCTTGCGAATGGAGGCGAGGATGTCCTCCATTGATGGTTCCTGCTGGCCCTTGTCGTCCATCATCCCTGACCGTCACCTTACCAAGTCCCGCGTGAAGAGTAACGGATAACACCGCACCACACCACGGGAAAAACCCCTTCGCCAGCGCCGCCGGGGCTTACTGCCCGGCCGAAGCCTCCACCACCCCGCCGGCGGAGCGGGCGAAAGCGGCATCGTCGTCGGCCGCCTGACTGGAGCCGATCCACTGGTTGCGGACGTCGTTGTAGTGGATGGTCGGATCATAGATCTGCACCGGCAGACCCAGCGACTGCGCGGTCATGCGACCGACCGCCGCCAGCAGCTGATAGCCGGCGACATAGCTGTTGCGCTCCGACCGCACCAGAGTCACCCGGGCGTTCAACAGTTCCTGTTCCTGGTCGAGCACGTCGAGCACCGTGCGGGCACCCACCTGGGCCTCGCGCTGGACGCCTTCCAGGGCGATCTGAGCGGCTTCCACCTGGGCGCGCAGCGACTCGATGGAGGCGCGGGCCGCCTGGAGGTTTTCCCACGCCTGCACCGCCGATTCGCGGGCTTGGTAGCGGGTTTCGTCAACCTGGATACGGCTCTGGCCGGCGCGGTGCTTCTGCTCGCGCAGGCGCGAATAGGTGGAACCGGCCTGATACAGCGGCACGGTGGCCTGAACCACCACGCTGGCCGTTTCGGTGGAAACGTCTTCCTGGCTGCGTTCCCACGCCTCGCCGTAGGACGCCTGGAGGCTCACGGTCGGCAGCAGTTCGCCACGCACCTCGCGGATGCCGGCCACCTGCGCGTCGGCGCTGTGCTGGCGGGCGACCACGGCCGGCGCCGAAGTGATGGCGAGTTGCACCGCCTCGTCCAGACTGCCCGGCAGGACATCGAGCGTCGGCGGCTGGGTAACCTGGGTGGGCGCCGCGCCGACGACCCGTTCGTAGGTGGCGCGGTTGGCCTGAAGATCGCCTTCCGCCGCGATGCGCTCGGCGACCGCCCCGGCGACGCGCGCCTCGGCCTGGGCCACGTCGGTGCGGGTCACCTCGCCGACGCGGAAACGGTCGCGGGTGGCCTGAAGCTGACGTTCCAGCACTTCCACGTTGTTGGTGGTCAATTCAACCACCGCCTGCGCCTCGATGACGTCCATGTAGGCGGTGGCGGCGGCAAGCAGCACCGTCTGTTCGGTGGCCACCAGCGACGCCTGGGCGGCCTTCACCGAGCTTTCGGCCCGGTCGGTGGCGGCCAGGGTGCGAAAGCCGCGAAACAGCGGCTGGGTGATCGTGAGATCGTAAGAGCGCGGGTGCAGGTTCTGGTCGGCACTGGCGCCGGACGCCTTGGTGGTGCTGTCGGCGAGGCCGGCCGAACCGGACAGGCTGACCACCGGGCGCCAGCCGGACAGCGCCTGCGGCACCGATTCGTCGGTGGCCCGCACGGCCGCCCGCTCGGCCCGCAGGGTCGGGTTGTTCAGATAGGCCGCCGCCAGGGCCTCCTCCAGCGTCTCCGCCTGGGCCGGCAGGGCGGCGCCGAACAGCACGGCCGCCACGGCAAGGGAAATCGGCTTTTTCATAACAATCACCTTAATCAAGAAGAGCGCGCGCCCGGCGCGCACCTGCATGCCCGGAGGATACCCGACCGCCCCCCCGAATCAAATCATGTTGCAAAGCGGCACCGCTCACACCACCCGGAAAAGGACCACCAGGAGGTGAAACGGGGCTGCGTCGCCACAACCCGACCCGCCGTCGTACCTCAGAAGGTGAACGCCGCTTCCGGTTCGAAGCCGGGCAGCATGGCGACGTTGGCGTCGAACACCACGCGGCGCCCCACCGCGCCCTCGTTGCGGGTCACCAGGGTGGCACGGCCCATCCGCACGCGGTCGGGCTGCACGACGGCCACCAGGCGGCCACCCTCGGCCAACTGGTCGCAGATGGCGGCGGGAATGTCGGCCACGGCACCGTCGAAGAAGATCACGTCATAGGGCGCCTGCTGCGGATAGCCCAGGTCGAGCGGGCCAGTCACCACCGCCACGTTGTCGATGCCAAGGTCGGCCATGCGCCGCGATGCCCCGTTGGCAAGGTCGGCATCGCTTTCCAGCGCCACCACGGCGGAGGCCATGTGAGCCAGCGCGGCGGCGGCATAGCCGGTGCCGGCGCCGATGACCAGCACCGCGTCGGTGTTCCGCACCGCCGCTTCCTGGAGCAGCCGGGCCAGCGCCACCGGCTCCATCAGGGCGCGGCCGCCGCCGAGCGGCACGTCCTCGTCCAGGTAGCAGGCGGACTGCATGGCCTTGGGCACGAACACCTCGCGCGGCAGCGTCTTCAGCGCGGTGATCACCAGCGGGTCGGTCACCCGGTTGGTGCGGATCTGACCCTCGACCATGTTGCGGCGAGCGATGCTATAGTCCATGGAAGACCCCTCTGCGGTGCCGGAGGCCGGCGGCCATCGCCCGGCGGTCCGTCGTCACGATAGTTCCCGTCACCCTGCCCCTTGGTGCAGGTTTCCGGCGGACTTATAGCCCTCGCGGGCGCGAAAGACAACGCCCTGCGGCCATCGGCGGCCCATGGGTCCGACCCGACCCCGAGAAAGGGTGTTGACCGCCGTTGGGAAGGCCCCTATAAAACGCGCCTCCCCCAGGGGGACACACACGATCCGCCGCCCGCCCCGCGTGGCATGCGGATCGAGGGCCCGGTGGCAGAGTGGTCATGCAGGGGACTGCAAATCCCCGTACATCGGTTCGATTCCGGTCCGGGCCTCCATAGATCGAGTTGGCATTGTTCCGGCGTAGCTCAACGGTAGAGCATGCGACTGTTAATCGCAGGGTTGTAGGTTCGAATCCTACCGCCGGAGCCATCTTGAAACGCCAGCCTCGATAGGGAAGGGAGCGCCAGCGTTGACCACGCAAGCCCAGCCGCGGCGAGCCCGGTTTTCCATCGGCCAGACCGTCCGGCACAAATCCTACCGTTACCGCGGCGTCGTGGTGGACGTCGATGCCTCGTGCCGCATGGACGACACTTGGTACGACACCCAGACCGAACGCCGCCCGCCGAAGGACAGCCCCTGGTACCACGTGCTGGTCGACCAGTCGGAAATGTCGACCTACGTACCGGAGCGCAACCTCCAGGCCGACGACAGCGACGACCCCATCGACAATCCCGACATCGAGGAGTGGCTGGGCGAGACCGACGACGGCCTCTACCTGCCCTTGACCCGGCCCAACTGAGGCCGCCTCACCCTCCCCGTACCTGCCCGCCCCGCCCGCCGAGCCCGCTGCCCGGCGGGCGGTTTCGTGCGTGCGCCGTGCAGACCACGCCACCGGATTAATATGCCAATGATCATATTGATCTATGGCACTATTTTGTGGCATGACAAGCTCAGGAGCAACGCAACTGGAGAGGGGCAATGGCCATCACCGGTACGAGTGGCGCGGACACCATCATCGGAACTACCGTAAACGACGTCATTTACGCCCTCGGCGGCAATGATTCCGTCAATGGTGGCTACGGCAACGATATCCTCTACGGCGGAGCCGGCAACGACACCCTCGACGGCAGCTACGGCGCCGACTTCCTCTATGGTGACGACGGAAATGACGTCCTGTTCGGCGGGTACGGCACCTACACCGATTACCTGTATGGCGGCGCAGGGAATGACACGCTGGAAGGCGGAAACGGCGACGACGTGCTGGTCGGTGGGTTGGGTCGGGACCATCTTCTTGGTGGATCAGGGGACGACCGCTTCGTGTACGAAAGCGTGAATGACAGCAACTCGACCTATGGAATCGATGTCATCGATGGTTTCCAAGCGACCTACGCCAACGATTTGATCGACTTACAGTTGATTGACGCCAATACGACGGTGAGCGGAAATCAGGCTTTCACTTTTGTTGGAGAATCCGCCGCGCCGCAAACAGCTGGTTCCGTCTCTTATTACCAAGGTTTCCTATCCGACGGCACGCAGGCTACGCTCATTAACGGATACATTGACAACTCTGGAGCAGCAAAGCTCCAGATAATCCTGTTAGGTCACTACAACCTAACAGATGCAGATTTCCTGCTGTGATGTATCCAGGAATTTAGCGGGAATCCGGAAGCTGGGAGATAGGCGATAATGACGAGCATAACATCTACCGGCCTCACCATAGCTGCCGTGAAGCAGTTGTTCGGCGGCGTCCAGCGGAAGCCGGACCTCGTCGGCACTGCCAAGATGCCCGGCCTCGACCCCATGGACGCAACCGCCAAACGGGTCAAGGCGATGCCCCTCCAGCCGGCACCGCACACCACGGCGGCGCGCGTGAGGGACGACGGATCGGCTTCGGCTACGGACCACGCCGTAAGGACGGGCGAGACGTTGGGACTTATGACCCACCTGATCGAAAGCGCAATGAAAACGCTTGATATCATGGCTGCGAATGAGGATCTCGCCCCAACGGCCGGTAACAGTCCTGAGTTCACGTCTGACGCTTCAGTGAAAGCGAAGCAAGATGAAAGAAAGATGGCAGAAGAATTTGCTAGAATCATTCTAGACACTGCCCTCGGCCACCTGGAGGGAATGCTCGGCAAGCCCGCCCAAATCGAAACAAGCGCCGAGGGTTACCGCCGTGTCGCCGCCTTCGAGGTGACGCGGGAGTTCAAGGACGGTCCCGCCAGAAACGACGGCGTGTCCATGACCTTCACCGGCGGCGGCGGGCGCGAGTCCCGCTACAGCATCACCGACAACCGCAGCGGATCGACCTGGACCTACCGCTACGAACCCCGCTTCGACGAAAGCCAGGAGCCCCGCGGCGTCCTCGTCGACGCCTCCGCCTGAGGCGGGACGTAACGACCGCCGCGCGCACAGGAGCCGCCGCCATGACCCCCATCGCCCCCGCCAACGGCCTCACCCTGGCTGCCGTGAAGCAGTTGTTCGGCGAACCGGGCCTCTCAAGCCGGGGTAACGCAGACGGCGTTGCTCCGGGGGCATCGGCACGGCTCCGGGAGGCTTCGACCTCGGCTCCCTCGAAAGAGGCAGCCATTTCGGCCGATCAGGAGCTTGCAGCGCGGCAGGAAGATGCCAGAGGCGTTCTCGGCCTGATGGCCGAGTGGGCGTTCAAGTCCGTGGATCGCATCAATGGCGCTCTTGGCGGCTTCAAATCTCCCGAGTTTCCCGCCCGGGACGCCGCACCCGGCACAATGGTCGCGGACCCCATGCTGGAGGATCTGGCCCAGGGGACGATCACCCTCTTCAGCAGCGTATTTCAGTCGGCTACGGGGAAGGAGGTCGTGCTGGAGACAACGTCCGACGGCAGCCGTCGCGTCGCGCCGACGGAGGTCGAACGAACCGTTCCCTGGGGCAGCACCCCTGGACAAAGCTACACCCTGCGGATGTTGCTCGGCGACGATCGGGACCGGACCTACACGATCATCGACAATGCCACAGGCACGGTCTCGACGCACGACGTTGGGGCAGGCGACGACAGCACCCGCGGTCGGGCCCACCTCGTCGATGTGTGGAGCTGAGTATTCCGGAAGCGACCGCGTTTTCGGATTTGTGAGGTGAAGGAGCCGCCGCCATGACCCCCATCGCCCCCGCCAACGGCCTCACCCTGGCTGCCGTGAAGCAGTTGTTCGGCGGCGTCCAGCGGAAGCCGGACCTCGTCGGCACCGCCAAGGTGCCCGGCCTCGACCCCATGGACGCAACCGCCAAACGGGTCAAGGCGATGCCCCTCCAGCCGGCACCGCACACCACGGCGGCGCGCGTGAGGGACGACGGATCGGCATCGGCTACGGACCACGCCGTAAGGACGGGCGAAATTCTTGGTTTAATGACGAGCTTGGCCAACGGCGCCCTGGAAATCCTCGACGGCAGGCCCGGCATACAGACATCGGCGCCTGCGCAGGAGAGCGATGCGGAAAGCGCGGCGCGGAGGCGGAACATTGAGGATTTCGCGAGAGCGCTGTTGTCGACTGCCCTCGGCCACATTGAAACCACCGCCGGCAAGCCCGCCCAAATCGAAACAAGCGCCGAGGGTTACCGCCGTGTCGCCGCCTTCGAGGTGACGCGGGAGTTCAAGGACAGTCCCGCCAGAAACGACGGCGTGTCCATGACCTTCACCGGCGGCGGCGGGCGCGACTCCCGCTACAGCATCACCGACAACCGCAGCGGATCGACCTGGACCTACCGCTACGAACCCCGCTTCGACGAAAGCCAGGAGCCCCGCGGCGTCCTCGTCGACGCCTCCGCCTGAGGCGGGACGCCAATAAGGTTCCCCATTGACGTCCGTCAATTACATTAGTTAACACTTATGTAATTGACGGTGGCGGACCGCTTCCGCCGTCCCACGTCCATGGAGCCCCTCGTCATGTCGCCCACCCAGGCGCCGCAGACCCCGCCGCATCCCTCCGCCGCTCCTGCCGATACCGCCTCCGGGGCGGCTCCGGTCGGGACTATTCCCGCCGCCACCTCGGCCGCCGGGCCGTGGCTGATGCATGTGCCGGTGCCGCTGTTCGCGGTGGTGATGGGCATCACTGGCCTCGGCATCGCCTGGCGCAAGGCGGCCCATGTGCTGCATGTGCCCGCCGCCGTCGGAGAAGGCATCCTGGCCTTGGCCGGCCTGCTGTTCGTCGCCATCGCCTGCCTGTACGGCGCCAAGGCGCTGCGCTTCCCCAAGGCGGTGGCGCACGAGTTCGGGCACCCGGTGCGGGCCAACTTCTTCCCCGCCATTTCCATCGGCATGCTGCTGCTGTCCATCGCCGCCCTGCCCCACGTCCACGCCCTGGGGGTGGGGTTGTGGGCGGTCGGCGCGGCGGTTCACCTCACCCTCACCGTCACCTTGCTGAAGCGGTGGATCCTGCGTGACGTGGAGTTGGTGCATTCCAACCCGGCGTGGTTCATTCCCATCGTCGGCAACGTCATCGTGCCCTTGACCGGCATGCAGATCGGGCAAGTGGAACTGTCGTGGTTCTTCTTCTCCGTCGGCATGGTGTTCTGGGTGGTGCTGCTGACGGTGATGATCTACCGCATCATCTTCCACGCCCCGTTGCCGGTGAAGCTGCTGCCCACCCTGTTCATCCTGCTGGCGCCGCCCTCGGTCGGATACCTGTCCCACATGGCGCTGATGGGCGGCGAGGCGGCGGCGCTGGATGGTCTGGCGCGGGTGCTGGTCCACATCGCCCTGTTCAAGGCGCTGCTGCTGCTGGCCATGGCGCCGACCTTCCTGAAGGTGCCCTTCGCGGTGTCGTGGTGGGCCTTCACCTTCCCCTCGGCGGCGCTGGCGGCGGCCACCATCGACTATGCCGCCCGCACCGGATCGGCCGGACTGTCCCTGGTGGCCTGGGCGCTGCTGGCGGCGGCGACGGTGATCATCGTCACTGTGTTCCTGCGCACCCTGCGGGCGCTGATCGGCGGCCATCTGTTCGTGCCGGAATAGACGCGATCCCCCGCCAAACGTCGAGGCCGGGCCGTTTCCTGTTGCACCGCAACGTGAAGGGGGTAGGCTGAGCCGGGTCCGCCACGGGCCTGACGAGGGGATCATGAGCGTCCGCAACCTGCCGTACCTGTTCAAGCCGCAGTCCGTCGCCGTCATCGGGGCGTCGAACACCCCCAACACGGTCGGCAACGTGGTCATGCGCAACCTGCTGGCGGGCGGCTTCGCCGGCCCGATCATGCCGGTGACGCGCACCGCCCAGGCGGTACAGGGGGTGCTCGCCTATCCCGACGTCGCCAGCCTGCCGCTGGTGCCGGAACTGGCGGTCATCACCCTGGCCGACGCCGCCGAGGTGCCGGCGGTGGTGGACGATCTCGGCCGTCGCGGCACGCGGGCGGTGATCATCGGCTCCGCCGGCCTCGGCAAGATGGAAGCCGCCGACGGCCGCACCGCCATGGCGGTGGTGGAGGACTGCGCCCGCAAGTACGGCATGCGCATCCTCGGCCCCAACAGCATGGGACTGATGGTGCCGGGCATCGGCCTCAATGCCAGTTCGCTGCACCTGCCGGCGCGCAAGGGGCGGCTCGCCTTCGTGTCGCAATCGGGCGCCCTGTGCGCCTCGGTGCTGGACTGGGCCCATACCCACGGCGTCGGCTTCTCCCACTTCATGTCCATCGGCGAAGCGGTGAACACCGACTTCGGTGCCATTCTCGACTACCTTGGCAGCGACCCGCAGACGGCGGCCATCCTGCTTTACATCCAGTCGGTGAAGGACCGCCGCAACTTCATGTCGGCGGCCCGCGCCGCCGCCCGCAACAAGCCGGTGCTGGCCATCAAGGCCGGCCGCCACGAGGCGGTGAGCCGCGCCGTCGCCAGCCACACCGGCGCCCTGGCCGGATCCGACCATGTGTATGATGCGGTGTTCCGCCGCGCCGGCATGCTGCGGGTGTATGATTTCGAGGAACTGTTCGCCGCCGTCGAGACCCTTGGCCGCTCGCGCAAGCTGAAGGGGGACCGGCTGGCCATCGTCACCAACGGCGGCGGCGTCGGCATCATGGCCACCGACGACCTGATCGGGCTGGGCGGCCGCCTCGCCACCCTCAGCGACGACACCATCGCCAAGCTGGATGCGGTGCTGCCGGGCATCTGGTCGCGCACCAATCCCCTCGACCTGATCGGCGACGCGCCGCCCGACCGCTATCTGGAAACCCTGAAGATCCTGCACGCCGCCAAGGAAGTGGATGCCGTGCTGGTGATGCATGTGCCGGTCGCCATGGTGGAGGCAACGGCGGTGGCACAGTCCGTCATCGCTTTCGCGCAGGAGAAGCGCACCGCCCACATCACCACCTGCTGGGTGGGCGACGAGAAGGTGCGCGAGTCGCGCCAGCTGTTCGCCGAGGCCGGCGTGCCGACGCTCGACACGCCCGACAAGGCGGTACGCGCCTTCATGCATACGGTGGAATACAAGCGCAATCAGGAACTGCTGATGGAGACGCCGGCCTCGCTCGCCGACGACTTCACCCCCGCCACCGTCACCGCCCGCATGATCATTCACGACGTGCTGAAGCGCGGCGATACCCTGCTGTCGGAGCCGGAGACCAAGGCGGTGCTGGCGGCCTACGGCATCCCGACCGTCGAGACCCACATCGCCAAGACGCCGGACGAGGTGTTCCGTCAGGCGGAACGCATGGGCGGCACGCTGGCGTTGAAGATCATCTCGCCGGACATTGCCCACAAATCGGACGTCGGCGGCGTGGTGCTCGACATCGCGACGCCGGAGGAAGCCCGCCAAGCCGCCGAGGCCATGGCCGACCGCCTGCGCCGCACCTTCCCCGAAGCCCGCATCGACGGGTTTTCGGTGCAGACCATGGCTCGCCGTCCCGGCGCCCACGAACTGATCGTCGGCGTCTCCACCGACCCGGTGTTCGGCCCGGTGGTGCTGTTCGGCCAGGGCGGTATCGCGGTGGAGGTGATCGGCGACCGCGCCGTCGGCCTGCCGCCGCTTAACATGACCCTGGCCAAGGAACTCATCGGCCGCACCCGCGTCTGCCGCCTGCTGGAGGGCTACCGTGGACGCCCGCCGGCCGATACGGAGAGCATCAGCCGCACCCTGATCCAGGTGGCGCAGTTGGTCACCGATCTGCCGGAAATCATCGAGCTGGACATCAACCCGCTGTTCGCCGACGCCCATGGTGTGCTCGCCATCGATGCCCGCATGAAGGTGCGGCAGACCACCGAATCCGGCCCCGACCGCCTCGCCATCCGGCCCTATCCCAAGGAGTTGGAAGAGGAATTCATCATGCGCAATGGCAAGCCCGTGCTGTTGCGCCCCATCCGGCCCGAGGACGAGCCCAACCACCACGCCCTGGTGGCTGCCCTGACGCCGGAGGACATCCGATTCCGCTTTTTCGGCCTGGTGCAGGAACTGCCGCACAGCCAGATGGCCCGCCTGACCCAGATCGACTATGACCGCGAGATGGCTTTCATCGGCGTGGCGCCGAACGACACCGGGGAGGAGGAGACGCTCGGCGTGGTGCGCACCGTCACCGACCCCGACAACGAAACGGCGGAGTTCTCCATCGTCGTGCGCTCGAACCTGAAAGGCTCCGGCCTCGGCGTGCGCATGATGGAGAAGATGATCGAGTATTGCCGCGCCCGTGGCACCCGCTACATGGTCGGTCAGGTGCTGAAGGAAAACCACCGCATGCTGACCTTCGTGGAGCACCTGGGTTTCAAGCGCACGGCGACCATCGACGTCGATATCGTGGAAGTGACCCTCGACCTCCAGAACACCCCGGTGGCGGCCCCCTTCACCGGCTGACCATCGCCAGCGGCGATGCGGACGGGCCGGCAGCGGCCGGGGTGACGATCACCCCGCCGCGGCGCTCGACCCATGGCCACTGTCGATCGGCGCCCGCAGCAGCTCCGCCACCTTGTCGGCCGGCATGGGCTTGCCGAAGTAGTAGCCCTGGGCGACGTCGCAGCCTTCCGCCTTCAGGTAGGCGAAGGTATCGGCATCCTCGACCCCTTCGGCCACCACTTCCAGGCCCAGGCTATGGCCCAGGTTGATGGTTGCGCGGGCGATGACGGCGTCGTTCTTGTCCGTCGTCAGGTGGCGGACGAAGCTCTGGTCCACCTTCAGCTTGTCCACAGGGAACTGCTTCAGGTAGCTGAGGGACGAATAGCCGGTGCCGAAATCGTCGATGGCAAGCTGGATGCCGAGGTCGGACAGGTCGGTCAGAAGCTCGATGGCCTGACGGGCGTCCTGCATGAGCATGCTTTCCGTCAGTTCCAGTTCGACCATGGTGGGGTCGACGCGATGCTCGGCCAGCAGGTCTTTCACCCGTGCCACCAGACCATCCTGGCGGAATTGCACGGCGGAGATGTTGACGGCCATGGTGAGCGGCGGCAGACCGGCATCCTCCCACGCCCGCGTCTGCCGCAGCGCCTCGCTCAGCACCCAATCGCCGATGGGCAGAATGAGGCCGGAATCCTCGGCCACCGGAATGAAGCGGGCCGGCGAAATCATGCCCTGATCGGGGTGCAGCCAGCGCAGCAGGGCCTCGACACCGATGATCTGGCCGGTGGAGACGCTGATCTGCGGCTGGTAGTAGAGTTGCAGTTCCTGCCGCTCGACGGCGCGGCGCAAGTCGCCCTCGATGCCCAGACGCACCTGCGCCTCGGCGTTCATTTCCGAGCTGAAGAAATAGTACGACGCGGTTTCCGACCGGATGGCGCGGTACATGGCCATGTCGGCGTTCTTGATCAGGTGGTCCGGATCATCGCCGTCCTGCGGATAGATGGCGATGCCCACATTGGCGCCCAGGTGGATCTCGTGGCCGTCGAGGGCCACCGTCGCCCCCACCGCATCCACCACCTTCTTGGCGAGCACCGCCGCCGCCTCGGCATTGGCAAGATCGCCCTGAATGATGGCGAATTCGTCGCCGCCGATACGCGCCACCGTGTCGGCTTCCTCGGCGACGCCCTGGATGCGTTCGGCCATCATGGCCAGCAGCTTGTCGCCAGCGGCATGACCAAGGGTGTCGTTGATGCGGCTGAAGCGGTCGAGGTCGACGAACATCACCGCCAGCGCCTTGTGCAGGCGGCGGGCATGACCGACCGCCTGATGCAGGCGGTCGCGGAACAGCACACGGTTGGGCAGGCGCGTGAGCGTGTCGTAGTTGGCAAGGTAGCGGATGCGCTCCTCCGCCCGCTTGCGCTCGGTGACGTCCTCGTGGACCGCCACGAAATGGGTGATGGCGCCCTTTTCATCGGTGATCGGGGCGACGGTCTGATCGACGGTGTAGAGGGTCGCGTCCTTGCGGCGCTCCACCATCTCGCCGCGCCAGATTTGGCCCTGCTTGACCGTTTCCCACAGGGATCGGTAGGCGTCCTTGGTCTGGATGCCCGATTTCAGCACCGCCGGGGTCTTGCCTATGACATCGTCGGCGCCGTAACCGGACAGGCGGGTGAAGGCCTCGTTCACCCACAGGATGCGGCCCTCGACGTCGGTGATGAAGATGGCGTTGGCCGCCGCCGCCATGGCGGTGCCTTGCAGGCGCAGGCGTTCCTGGTCGCGCACGATCTGGAAGGACGACCCGAGACGGGCGCCGGCGCGCTCGATGCGGGCGGTGTCCGGTCGGGCCAGATGCTGCGCCGAGCCCGCCAGCACCACCACCCCCACCACCTCGCCCTGCGCATGCAGCGGAATGGCGTGGATCGCCTCCAGCCCAAGCTTGAGGGCCGCCTTGACACAGGGGCCGGGCTCGCCGGTGAGGTCGGCGATCACCACCTGCTGCATCAGCCCGGTGCGCACGGCCGCGGCGGCGGGGCAGACCTGCTGCATGGGGGCGTCCCAGCGGATGGGATCGCTGTCGAACGAAATCTCGCCGGCCTTGGTGCCGGCGGCGCCCCGCAGGCGGACGGTGCCGTTCAGCTCCCGCGTGCCCATCCACACCAGCGACAGCCCGCCGATGGACGCCAGACGCTCCGAGGCCGCCTGCGCCACATCATCGAGCGAACCGCCCCGGAAGGCGGTCTGGTCCAGTTCCAGCAGCAGGTCATCCAGCTGATCGGTCATCAGCGCTTCGGAGATGTCACGCACCACGGCGACATAGTGAGAGCCCATGGCATCGCGCATGGTGGCGACCCGCAGTTCCACCGTGATGATGCCGCCGTCGGAACGGTGAACCGCGGTCTGCAAGGCCTCGCCATCGCTCTGGCCGTGGACGAGACCGGCGCCGAGTTCGGCGATCAGCCCGCCACGCCCCCCGTCGGGCCGGGCGCTAGGCATCAGACCAGAGGCCGGGGCGCCGATCGCCGCCGCCGCCGGCAGGCCGAAGATGCGCTCCGCCCCGGCGCTGAAATCGGTGACGGTGCCGCCGCCGTCGACGCCGATGATGCCATCGGCCACGGTGTCGAGCACCGCCCGCACATGGTCTTCTCGGGCTTCGGCGACAAGCTCCGCCTCCTCCGCCTGCTCGCGGGCGGCGGCCAGTTCGCGGGCCTGCTTGCGCTGCACCAGAACGATGAAGCCGACCGCCACAGCCATGGTGATGGCCTGGGCCGCCAGGAAACCGAATGGCGCCAGGGTTTCATCGCGACCAAGGAAGGGGTAGCCGATGGTATGCGCCGCCCACAGCAGGAACAGCGTGGCGATGTAGGTGTAATTGTCCCGCTGCTCCGCCCGTCGGCTCCAGAACGCCCAGGCGGTCAGGACCAGAACGACCGCCATGAAGACATACTGCGGCAGGGTCGTCCACAGGAACGGCAGCGCCATCAGCGCCGCCACCAGCGCCCAGCACACCGAGACCGCCAACAGCGCCGCGAACACCATCGGCCGCGTCGCGTTGCCGAGGAACTGCCAGGTGCCGGCCAGCAGCAACACCGCCGTCAAACCGTTCAGGCTCTCCGACAGGAACAGCGCCCAGGGATTGGAGGTCAGAGGATCGTTGGCGATGATCAGCAGGTGCAGCGCATTGGCGACGAACGACGACGCCCAGGCATTGAGGCCACGCGCGGCGTTGGGCAGGCGCGCCAGATAGGCCAGCGCCATTGCCAGTACCAGCGACCCGAGGACGGCCCCCACCACGGCAGCCGACAGCGAAAACGCCATCACGTTCTTTCGACCCCCACGCGCCCCGCCCGAACCAGACTTTGCGTCCCGCGCCCGCTCCATCGGTCGCAGAGGCAGGCATCCGAAGGCAGTATCACCTTACTTCTTATGACACAACCGTGATCCACGCACCCCTCCCAAACGTGGGGGCGATGCCTCTGGAGGACATGGCCGCACCTCCTTGTGGCGAACTAACGGCCAAAACACCACCACAATCGCTTTACGCACCCTACCTCGTAGGATATAGAACACAGACGCATGCCATTTCGTGTTTGGGGGGACTTTCACGGTGCAGCGTACCCGTTTTGCCGTCTATTTCGGGCTGGCGCTGACAGCTGCTGCCGGCTCCGCCGCAGCGGCGCCGCTGGTTGACGAGCTGCGCCTCCTGGTTGACACCAACCCGCAGGTGCAGGCCCGTTACAAATCCGTGCTCGCCGCCACCGAAGGGGTGGACGAGGCTTTCGGCGACTACCTGCCGCGCCTCGACCTCACGGCGGATGCCGGCTATGCCCGCAACGACCTGCCCGGCCGCCGCCAGGCCGGCGACGGGGTGTTCGAGAGCGGCCGCGAAAGCGCCACCCTCACCCTGTCGCAGAACCTGTGGGACGGCGGCGCGCGGGAGGCCAACTACGCCACCGCCAAGCTCCAGCGCGACGCCGCCCAGGTGACGCTGGAAGCCACCCGGCAGCAGATATTGCTCGAAGGCGCCACGGCGTACATGAACGTTCTGCGGCAGGTGCGCCTGCTTGACCTGTCCCGCCAGAATGAAAACAACATCATGACCCAGCTCAGCCTGGAGAACGAGCGCGTCGAGCGCGGCTCCGGCATCGCGGTGGATGTGCTCCAGGCCAAGTCTCGCCTCCAGATCGCCAAGGAACGGCGCGTGGCGGTGGAGGGCGCCCTGAAGGAAGCCCAGGCCCGCTATCAGCAGCTGTTCGGCCAGGCCGCCGACGTCGCCAGCATGCAGCGTCCGCGCCCGCCGCTGTCGGCCTTGCCCCAGAGCCTGGAAGAAGCCGTGGAGATCGCCCAGCGCGACAACCCGGCCATCGACACCGGCGACAAGCAGATTTCCATCGCCGACGAGCGCCGCAATGCCGCCGAAGCCGGATATTTCCCGCGCTTCGACGTCGAACTGTCGGCGAGCTATGAGAACGATGTCGACGGCACCCCCGGCGTGCGCCGCGACCTGACCGCGCTGCTGCGGGCCAACTGGAACATCTTCAACGGCTTCGCCACCCGCGCCGCCGTCGCCCGCTCGGCCTTCGAGCATGCCGCCGCGCAGGAAACCCAGTCGCACACCCGCCGCCGCGTCACCGAGCAGACCCGGATTGCCTGGGAAGCCCTGGATACGGCGCGCCAGCGTGTCAGCCTGCTCCAGAACGCCGTCAATATCGCTGAAGAGGTCTACACCGCCCGCCAGCGCCTGCGTGAAGCCGGACGGGACACGGCGCTGAACGTTCTCGATGCCGAGAACGAGGTGTTCACCGCCAAGATCAACTATATCTCGGCCCTGTTCGATGCCCAGATCGCCAGCTACCAGGTGCTCGCCGCCATGGGCAAGCTGACGCTGGACACGCTGGAAACGGCCGGTTCGGCCGCCGCCGGCGAAACCGGCCCCGGCTGAGTCGGGCCGGAGCACCACCGTCCCTGCCCATCCCCCGGGCAGAAACAGGGGGTGGAACAAGAGAAGGCCCCGCCAAGCACCTTGTCGGGGCCTTCTCTTGTTCCACCCGAACCCCGGACCGGGCCGGCGCGACCTCCCGTGCTTACTTCGAGGTCGCCACGAACACGCCGTCCCAGGCCTCGCCCGGTGGCGCGGCTTCATAGGCGATGATGCGGTCTTCGTAGAGGTCGTAGAGGCCGTCCAGGTGCAGGCCAATGCCAGCGGCATCCTGGCGCAACTCCGCCATCAACGCCCGCGCCTGCGTCCATTGCTGCGCCCGGTAGCCGGCAAGCATGCGGTCGTGCTTGGCGCGCAAGGCCTGGAAGTCCTCGGTGGCGGCCAGCGCCGGGTCACCGAGCAGGGCGAAGATGCGCACCGCCTCGGTCTTGCCCTTCACCTTGATGAGATCCAGCTCGATCGTGGCGTAGTCGGGCACCTGGGCGGCGGTGCCCTCGCCGAGCACCACGGTGACGCCATAGGTCTTCGACTGCCCTTCCAGGCGCGAGGCCAGGTTCACGTTGTCGCCCAGCACCGAGTAATCGAAGCGCTGCTGCGAGCCCATGTTGCCGACGCAGACGATGCCGGAATTGAGGCCGATGCCGATGTTCAGCGGCACATGCCGGCGGCCTTCGTCCTTGGCCTCCTGCTCCAGCGAGTGATTGAGCGCCGTCAGCGACGCGATCATCGCGAGCGCCGAGTCGCAGGCATGGCGGGGGTGGTCGGCATCGTCCAGCGGGGCGTTCCAGAACGCCATGATGCAGTCGCCCATGTATTTGTCGATGGTGCCCTGGCGGGCCATGATGATGTCGGTCATGGGCGTCAGGAAACGGTTGATCAGCCGGGTCAGACCCTCGGCGTCGAACAGCTCCGAGATGGTGGTGAACCCGCGCACGTCGCAGAACATCAGCGTCATGTCGCGCATCTCGCCCCCCAGCTTGAGCTGGGTCGGGTCGGACGCCAGCCGCTCCACCAGAGCCGGCGACAGGTATTGGCCGAAGGCCTGACGGACCTGCCGTTTCTGGGCTTCCTCGGTGGTATAGCCGACATAGGTCAGGTAGACGAACAGCAGCGACGCCACCAGCGCCGGGAAAACCGGATCATAGAGCGTCAGCGCGGTGTCGAAGGAATACCACGAGAACCCGAACATGCCGGCGATGGCGACGCCGCCCAGGAGCACGGTCCATCGCGCCCGCACCAGCGGCACCAGCACGATCATCAGCACGCCGACCACCACCGCCGCCACCACCTCGACGGCATTGGCATCGCGCGGTCGCCACAGCTGTTGGTTGGTGAGGATGTTTTCCAGGATCTGGGCATGCACCTCGACACCGGGCAGGAAAGCATCCAGCGGCGAGGATTTGATGTCGAGCAAGCCAACGGCGGAGGTGCCGATCAGCACCAGCTTTCCGGCGATGCGGGCGGGGTCGACGCTGCCGTTCAGCACCTCCACCGCCGGCACGTATTTCTCGGCATCCATGTGCGAAAAGTAGACCCACATGCGGCCGGTATCGTCGGTGCGCACCAGATTGCGCGCGACCACCACCCCCTCCACCCCTTCGGTTCCGCGCGCCTTGACGGCCACGCTCTGGGTGCCGGTGGCGACGCGCAGCATCTCGACCGACAGGCTGGGGTAGAGATCCTTGCCGCCCACCGCCACCACCATGGGCACCCGGCGCACCAGGCCATCGACCTCGCCGGTGGTGTTGAAGATGCCGCGGCCGGCGGCGGCCTTGTCCAGTTCCACCAGATTACGCAGGATGCCGGTATGCTGCTCCAGGTACGACGTGACGTCGCTGCCGATCAGCGCCACCGAGGGCTTGGGCGCATCGTCGGCCACCGGTAGCACGTCGGCACGCACGCTGTGCCCGACCACCACCCGGCTTTGGGCGATGGCGGCGGCCAGGACGGCATCATTGCTGGGCATGGCCAGCAGACGGGCGCGGGTGTCGTCGTCGAGGCCGGGCATGGAAGCCTGCATCAGCGCCGGCGATGTCCGATCCGGCTCGGCGAACACGATGTCGAAGCCGATAACGACGGCGCCGAGCGCGGTCAGCCGCTGCACCAGATCGGCCACCACGGTGCGCGGCCACGGCCATTGCCCGACTTCCCGCAGCGACCGTTCATCCAGATCGACAATGGCCACCGGCCGCTGGTCCACCTGACGCGGCTTGAGCGACTGATAGACGTCGAACGTCTTGACGCGCAGAAGCTGCATGGCGGCAGGGTCATAGGCCCGCAGCACCAGCAGCGCCACCAGCAACAACAGCGCCCACGCCCTGCCCTTGCCGAACGCGGCGCGGATCGCACGCCCCACCCGGCCCTTGCCCGCACTGGCCATGGCTTTGAAAATCCCCCTGATCCCCTCAACTCTCAGGACTGGCAGCATAGCGCAGTTCAACCGCCGCCGGGGACAGGAAAAAGCTCTTGCCACCGGGAGGCGCGCGGTGTTCCCTCACGGGAGGGGAAGAACGTGCAGCCGCGTGGCCCCAGGGGGCCGGCTGCCAGGGGTGGTGAAAGCGTCCGACATGAGTGATGCCGACCGTTCGTCGTGGCTGCGCCCGGTGCTGGCGCCGGTGCGGCCGCTGTTCATGGAAGTGCTGACCATCTCGTTCTTCACGAACGTGCTGGCGGTCGCCGTGCCGGTGTTCACCCTCCAGGTCTACGACCGGGTGGTGTTCCACAGCGGCATGTCCACCCTTCAGGGGCTGGTGCTCGGCATGGCCCTGGTGGTGGCCTTCGATTACGTGCTGCGGCAAACCCGGTCGCGCGTGCTTCAGCGAGTGGCGCTGGAAATCGACGTCACCGTCGGCCGCCGCCTGTTCAATAAAATGGTCAGCCTGCCGCTGCGAACCCTGGAGGCCCGTCCCGCCGCCTATTGGCAGGGCGTGTTCCGCGATCTCGACGCGGTGCGCAATACCCTCTCCGGCGCCACCGTTGTTCTACTAGTAGACCTGCCCTTCGTGCTGCTGTTCGTCGCCCTGATTTTCGTCATCGCCTGGCCGGTGGCATGGGTGATCGTCGCCGCCTTCGCGGTGTTCGTGTTCATCAGCTGGCGCTCGGCGGCCAGTCTGAGCGGCGCCGCCGGGCGGGAGAAGAAGCAGCTGGCCGACCGCGACCGGCTGGTGACGGAAACCATCCACAACCGCACCGCCCTCAAGGCCTTGGCCATGCACAGCCAGTTGCGGCCACGGTGGGAAGAGGCGCAGGCCGCCGCCATCGCCCAGTCCATCGACCGCGGCACCCGCAGCGACGGTTGGATCAACCTCGCCCATGCCATGACGCTGGTCACCACCGTCGCCATGACCACCGTCGGGGCGCTGGCGATCATGGAACAGCAGATGACCATCGGCGCCCTCATCGCCGCCAACATGCTGTCGGGACGCATGATGTCGCCCATGAATCAGTTGGTTGGCGCGTGGCGCACCTGGACCGGCTTCCGCCAATCACTGCGCCGGCTGGACGAACTGTTCGGGCTGACGGAGGAGCGCATGACCTCCGCCATCACCCATCCCCGCCCGAGCGGGCGCCTGACGCTGGAGAAAGCCGCGTTCCGCTATGGCGCCCAGGCGCAGCCGGTGCTGGCCGACATTGCCATCGACATCCCGACCGGTGGCATCACCTGCCTGATCGGCCGCAACGGCAGCGGCAAGAGCACCCTCGCCAAGCTGCTGGCCGGCCTGTATCAGCCGGAAAGCGGCCGCGTGCTGCTGGATGGCGCCGACATGGGGCAATTCTGCCGCGACGAACTTGCCCGGTGGGTCGGTTACGTGCCGCAGGATTGCCGCCTGTTCTCCGGCACCGTGCGCGACAACATCGCCCAGGGAGCACCGGAGGCCACGGACGATCAGATCATCGCCGCCGCCCGGCTGGCCGGGGTGCATCAGGCCATCATGGACATGGCCGACGGCTACGCCACCGATGTCGGCGAAGGCGGCGCCATCGTTTCCGGCGGCATCCGCCAGCGCATCGCCATCGCCCGCGCCCTGGTCGGCGACCCGCCGGTGGTGATCATGGACGAGCCGTCGAGCAACCTCGACCGCCAGGCCGAGGAAGACCTGGCGAAGACCCTGGCGCAACTGGCGCAGGACCATAACGTGGTGCTGGTCACCCATGCGCCGGCGCTGCTCAACGTCGCCCGCTCGCTGGTGGTGATCGAGCGCGGCCGGGTCGCCGCCGGCGGCCCCGCCAGTCAGGTTCTGGCGTGGCTGAGTGGTCAGAAGACGCCAGCGGGCGGGCCGCAGCAGCAGGCCGCCCAGCCCAAGCCCACCGTCACGCCCGTCCGGACGACCCTGCAATGACCGCGCCGCTGACCGCCACCCCGGCCCCCACCCCGGCCCCCGTCCCCACCCCGGCATCCCCTCCGGC